>JBDLJM010000107.1 GCA_039714315.1 Bacteroidota bacterium
CTTTCGAGTAATTATCAACCTTCGAACGAAAAAGAATACTTAAAACAAACTTACGGAAGATATAGAAGGCATAAAGTTGAGTGAGCTTAAATAATCGCTACATATGAAAACCCCATCTCGGCTTAGCCGAGACCAAGCGTGATGAATATAAATGGGGATACCACCTGCCTGCATGATGCAGTCGGGCAGGTATGACCAAAACATAAAATAATATACATATGAAAACAAAAAACGCCCCAAACCGGGGCGTTTTCCTTTTATAAACTTATCTCACAAGTTTCTTATACTTAATACGGTGAGGAGTAGTATCACCCAGCCTCTTCTTCTTATTTTCTTCATATTCAGAGAACGACCCTTCAAAGAAATAAACCGAACTGTCTCCTTCAAAGGCTAAAATATGTGTACAAATACGATCGAGGAACCAACGGTCGTGAGAAATAACAACGGCACAACCTGCAAAACTATCCAATCCTTCTTCCAAAGCACGAAGTGTATTTACATCCAAATCGTTTGTTGGCTCATCGAGCAACAGTACATTCCCTTCCTCTTTCAATGTCATTGCCAGATGAAGTCTGTTTCTTTCTCCTCCCGACATCTCCTTAACTTTCTTGTTTTGTTCGGGACCGGCAAAATTAAATCTGCTCAAATACGCTCGCGTATTAACCATATGACCACCCATCATCACCTGCTCCTGACCATCGGCAAAATTCTCATATAATGACTTTTCAGGATTAATATCCGAATGCGATTGATCAACGTAGGCAATCTTAGCAGTCTCACCAACGGCAAACTCACCACTATTTGGTGTCTCTTCGCCCATTATCATTTTAAAAAGCGTTGTTTTACCGGCACCATTCGGTCCGATTACTCCAACAATACCGTTAGGAGGAAGACTAAAGTTTAAGTTATCATATAATAGTCGGTCACCGTAACCTTTTGCAACATCTTTGGCTTCAATAACATTTGTACCTAATCGTGGTCCGTTAGGAATATATAGTTCCAGTTGAGAATCCTTTTGTTTCTCCTCCTGACTCATCAGCTTATCATAGTTATTCAGACGGGCTTTTGACTTCGCATGACGACCTTTTGGCGCCATTTTAACCCATTCCAATTCCTGCTCAAGAGTTTTTCTGCGTTTAGATACCTGTTTTTCCTCTTTTGCCATTCGAACAGTTTTCTGCTCAAGCCACGAAGAGTAGTTCCCTTTCCATGGAATACCCTCTCCCCTATCAAGTTCAAGAATCCAACCCGCAACGTTATCCAGAAAATATCTATCGTGAGTTACTGCAATTACAGTTCCTTTATATTCGTGTAAATGCTGTTCTAACCACATCACAGACTCAGCATCGAGGTGGTTAGTAGGCTCATCAAGCAACAATACATCAGGTTCCTGAAGAAGTAATCTGCACAAAGCTACCCTGCGACGTTCACCTCCGGATAAATTCTTAATTGGAGTATCGCCTTCAGGAGTTCTTAATGCATCCATTGCTATTTCTAACTTTGTATCGAGTTCCCAGGCATTTTTAGAATCGATTTCATCCTGCAAAACTGCCTGACGATTCATCAATTTTTCCATTTTGTCTGCATCTTCATAAACCTCCGGAAGACCAAACATATCGTTTATTTTATTATACTCATCAAGAATAGCAATTGTTTCTGCTGCACCTTCACGTACAATGTCTATTACGGTCTTATCGTCATCAAGTATCGGCTCCTGAGCCAAATAACCTACACTATAATCTTTAGAGAAAACTACATCACCCTGAAACTCCTTATCCAGCCCGGCAATAATCTTCAATAAAGTAGACTTACCCGAGCCATTCAATCCTAAAATACCAATCTTAGCTCCATAGAAGAAGCTCAGATAAATATTTTTTAAAACCGTTTTATTAGTACTGGAGTAAATTTTACTTACCCCGGACATTGAAAAAATTACTTTTTTATCGTCTGACATATTAATTTATTATTTTCTATATTTAAGTATGCAAAAATACTTAAACTTAAGTTAATCACTCTTGCAGAATAATTATTTTTTTGTTTCTTCGTTCTCTAATAAAATGATAACCCTTTTATATGTCTATAACCTATAAAATCCTAATAAAAAAACTGGTCCCGATAGTAATAATGTTACTGGTTGCAAGTTCTTCTTTCGCTCAAAGCAGTCGTACTTATAGGAAACCGTTTTTTGGGCAAATTGTAAACTTATTTAACCAAAGACCATTAGAAAACGCACATATTATTAACCTTACAACTACAAAAGGTACTATTTCGAACTACAGGGGAGAATTCAGAATTGAGGTAGCCTTAGGAGACACCCTATATTTTTCTGAAATGGGATATCATTCCAAAAAACTGATTGTATCAAAAAAAATGTTGAATCAACATAACATTATTAAATTGATAACCCAGAATTACAAACTAAATGAGGTAGTTGTTTCACCATACGATTTAACAGGGGTGCTGGAAGTAGATGTAAAAAACCTTATTGCCTTAGAAGAACGAAGAGTTGTTAAAATTGGAAATCTTAAAACATCGTCAGAACTAGGGCCTAACAAATACACCAAGCCAAGTGTTTTTCAACCTGTAGATTTTATCTATAATATATTTGGTAAAAGACCAAAAGAGCTGCGTAAATTAAAAGAACTTGAGGAAACCAGCCAGGTTAGAGATTTATTGCATCAAAAATATGACAGGGAATTTTTAATGGAAACACTGAATCTTTCAAGAAAACAAATTGAAAGTATACTTAAGTACTGTGATTATGACCATGATTACATCATAAAAGCAAACGATCTCCAAATATTACAGGCAGTTCTGGATTGTTATGGTCAATACAAAATTTATATAGATAAAGAATCCGGAATAAAAAAAGAGGAATAACTAATATTCAATATATATATATTAAAAGCCCTGATTTTTTAAAAGTAAATCAGGGCTATTTTTATCCCTTTTTATGACCAAATTAATTACTATCTATAGCTAAGCGTGCATTAAAATCCAATTCAAGTAAGAAAATACAGCTATTTTCAAAAAAAAAAATTAACTTTACTATGCAATAGGTATCAAATTAAAAATTGCAATACGTCTCATTAATAGCATATTTAGTGTATAAAACGCTTTATCTACTCTAGATAAATGATTTTATAACATATATATATTAATTGATTGCGAATTTTATACTTTTGCTACTGAGTATTTTACTAAAATATCTAAAATTGTAAATAATTAATAACTGTAAAGACAGTAAATTATAATTCTAAGCATGAGAAATATTAGCTTAAAGTCATTAGCAGTTGTTGGGGCAGCAGTTGCAACGTTATCAAGTTGTAACTCAATGAAAGACCTTGACAAAGACTACTATTCGGTAAATCCTAACCCATTAGAAGTACACGGTGGAAAGGTTAAAATTGACATCAAAGGTCAATTCCCAGAAAAATTGTTCAAGAAAGCAGTTGCTATTGAATTAACTCCAGAGTTGAGTTATGAAGGTGGACAAACTCCATTTAAAATGGTTGAATTCCAAGGTGAAGAATACCCTGGAAATGCAACTGTAATTCCTTACGAATCAGGAAAAACTGTTTCTTATACAGATGAAGTTGACTACACTCCGGAAATGGAGAAATCGCAACTATCAGTAAAAATTGTTGGAAAAAAAGGAGATAAGAGAAAAGATTTCGAAGCTATTCCTTTAGCTCCGGGAGTTATTACTACATCTCTTTTAGTTGAAGATGATTATATGTCTTCATTTGTTGCTCCGGCATACGAACAAACAACAAATCACGAACTTGCTGGAATGGTTAACTTTAAAGTTAATTCTTCTGCAATTAGAAGCAGTGAACTTAAACAAGAAGATTACAAAGCTTTAGAGAGCCTTGTTAAATCTGCAGGAAATGAAGAGAAATTAACTCTTTCAGGTATCTCTTTCGTTGGTTATGCATCTCCTGAAGGTGAAGCTACATTAAACGCTAACCTTTCTGATGATCGTGCTAAAAACGTTGAGAAGAAAATAACAGCTGCAGTTAAAAGAGCAAAAATTGAATACCAAGACGGATTCTTTACTATTGAAGGTAAAGGTGCTGACTGGGATGGAGTTTATGCTGCAATTAAAGCTTCTGACATCGAGGATAAAGACATGATCTTACGTTCTCTTGATGATGAGCCATTATTAGATTCTAAAGAGAAAACTCTAAAATCTCTTTCTAATACTTATGATGTTCTTAAAGACGATATTCTTCCTCAATTACGTAGAACTCAGGTTGTAATTAATTACAGCTTAGTTGGAAAAACTGACGAAGAGATCAAAGAATTAGCTGCTAAGGGTGCTGATTCTTTAAAAGTAGAAATGGTTAAAGCTGACGGAACAACTGCTCTTCAATTAGATGCTGAGGAAGTTCTTTATGCTACTTCACTGACTGAGTCGAAAGAAGAACGTTTAGAAATTTTGAAGAAAGGTATTGAAATGTACCCTGCTGATTACCGTTTCCCTACAGATGCCGGTCACTGTGCACAAGCTCTAGGTAACAAAGATGAAGCTGTTTCTTTATTCGAAAAAGCATACCAGATTGAAGAAAACGATATTACTATCAACAACCTGGCTGTTGCTAAAATGTTAGTTGGTGATGTTGAAGCTGCTGACGAAATGTTTGCTAAATCAACTACAGCGGAAGCTTCTTACAACAGAGGTGTAAAAGCTATCAAAGAAGGTGATTACAATAAAGCTATCGAGGATATGCAAGGTAAAAACACTTTCAACTTAGCTCTTGCTAAAGTATTGAACGGTGATTACGACGGTGGTATCAAAACTCTTGAAGCTGGTGAAGTAAACACTTGTAAAGCTGATTACCTTAAAGCTATCGCTTCTCAAAGATTAGGAAAATCTGACGATGCTAAGAACTACTTGAAGTCTGCATTCGAGAAAAATCCTAAAATGGAAGAAAAAGCTAAAACAGATCTAGAATTTAGAGAACTTTACGCTGCTGCACCTGCTGCTGAGTAATTTTCTATAAGAATAAAATTAGAAAGCCTCCTAATAAGGAGGCTTTTTTTATTGGATAAAATCTGTAATTCTAAAAATATATATACATTACAAAAACTCAGGCTGACAACAATTCTATTATTTGCTCTCTGATGTTCCATACCTTGTGAAAAGATAAAGAACATCCCAGCTCGTTATCGCCTACCCACCTTTTCAAAAATTTGCGGTGAAGATCAGTTTTAAACTGATTAATTTGGTGCGAATCTATTTTAGTCTCACTGAGCAGCTTACTTTTAAATTCTAACTTATCACTACCCGGCTTTGTAGCATCTATTATCTTACCTTCATACTTAAGATATGTATGAGCATTGGGCACTTCGAATAATTCCGTTTCTTCCAATAAATCGCAAGCCTCCGGAGTATTATCACAGTCAATCAGATAAATGCCTATTACAAGCTCCCAGCCATGCCAATTTTGCTCCTTAATTAATTCATACAGGAAAGCATGCTTTGTTCCACATGTTCCTTTTTTTTCTTCCACAACCAGAAAGTAATCATCTTTATTACTGTTTCTGCCATAATCCAAACTCTGTATAAACCTCAACAGACTGCCAAAATTATCTAAACCAAGCTCAAGGGAATAATCAGAATATTTTCCCGACGGTTTTATCTCCAGAACATCAAATTCTCTAAAAGTCATTTCTATCGAATTAAATATTTAAGTAATTCATTCTATACGTCAAAATTAATACATTTTGATTTGTAACCGGTATTATATATAAAAAGGAAGCAACTCATTGAATTGCTTCCTTTTAAAATAACTTTAATATAAAATAGATTCGATTCTTTTTATACCAACACTAACTTATGATAATTATTCTTTATTCAACATTCTCTAAAACTGATATATTTCCTTCATCTGCCTCAGGCTTAACTCCTTTATTGTTTTCCTCTATATAATCCAACACCTTACGCATCAAATGCACACGGTCTTTTCCACGTACATTGTGTTCGTGTTGCGGATAAAGGAAATAATCAACCTGTACGCCGTCATCGATACACTGTTTTACGAATCGCATTGAATGTTGAACTACAACAGTAGGGTCAACATCTCCGTGAATCATCAACAGTTTACCTTTGAGATTTTTAGCTTTTGGCAATAAGCTTGTAGAAGCATAACCTTCAGGGTTAGATTCCGGAGTATCCATATAGCGTTCTCCGTACATCACTTCGTACCATTTCCAGTCGATAACCGGTCCACCCGCTACCCCTGCATTAAACACATCAGGATAACTTGTCATTAGGTTTGTAGTCATATAACCTCCATAACTCCACCCGTGCACTGCTATTCTATCACCATCAACATAAGGAAGGCCTTTTAAATGCTCAACTCCTTTAATCTGGTCTTTCATCTCTTCATCGCCTAAATGACGGAAAGTAACCTGCTCGAATTTTACACCTCTGTTTTCAGAACCTCTTCCCTCTACTGTGTAAATTATGTAACCCTGATTTGCAAAATAAGGCATCCACATTGCTGAACCGGCCAACCATCTGTTGTGTATTAACTGTACTCCGGGACCATTGTAAACATATATCAGTACAGGATATTTTTTCGACGGATCAAAATTCGCAGGATAAACTGTACGGGTATTTAAATCTGTCTCTCCATCAGCAGCTTTAATTTTTCCAAGTTCAATTTTCCCTATTTCAATATTTACCAATGGATTAGGTGACTGGAAAAGTTGTTTAGCTACCTGTCCGTTAGATGCATTGATCAAATCTACCGTATTAGGTGTTTCGAGGTTTGACCACGAATCCAATATTTTCTTTTTATCAGGACTTAAACTTGCTTTGTGCACACCACCAACTTTGCTTAACTTCTTAGATGATGAATTTGTAACGTTACTCTTATATATTACTCTATCCAGTCCGTTATTATCGGTTGCTGTAAAATACACTTTATTCTTATCGAAACCGATAAACTCATCAACTACCCATTCACCGCTGGTAACCTGATTTAACAGTTTCCCATCAACATTATATCTGTAAAAATGATTATACCCGTCTCTTTCGCTTCTCCACAAAAATTCATCATTTTTTCCGGGAATAAATTCCATCTTATGTAGAGGCTGAACATAAGTTTCACTTTTCTCTTCAAAAAGAGTTTTAACAAATTCACCGTTTTCAGCATTATACTGATTTAACTTCATATGATTTTGATCTCTGTTCAGTACAGCTATATAAATATAATTCTGATTCGGTCCCCAGGCTACATTAGTTAAATACTGCTCCTTAGGTGTACCTGTTTGTACTACTACTTCTTTTTGAGTTTCAACATTATATAAAACAAGAGTAACCTCTTCACTTTTCCTACCGGCCATAGGATACTTAATAGCTTCAAGTTCAGCCTCGCGTGTCATTACATTTACCAAAGGATAATCGCTAACCATACTCTCGTCCTTGTGATAGTAAGCCAAAACATCTCCTTTTGGCGACCAGAATGTACCTTTAGTTATTCCAAACTCAACACGGTGTACTACCTGTCCGTTTATAATATTAGATGACTTCTCATCTTTTGTAACAACATGTTCCCCATTTGCACTTACTACATAAAGGTTATTATCAACAGTATATGCCGCATAATCACCATTTTCTGTAAAATCAAAGTTTTCAGATCCTGTTCGGGACACGTATTTAACATTACCTGATTTGTTTTTTACATTGTACTCATAAACTTTTCCTTCCGAAACAAACTGAAATACATCCTTTGACAACCACGTTATCTGAGTTGGTGCCTTCTTTACCTGATTTTCACTATCCAACCCTGAGTTTATATCTTCAGCAGTAAGCTTAACTACCTTTCCATTTAAGCCGGCAATTGTAACAGACTTATCACTTCCATAATAAGAATACAGGTCTTTACTTTTTGTCCACTGTAGATTATTAAGTTTCTGTCCGTAATAAACTTTCTTCTTCATTATTGCATCATCCAGACTTAGTCCGTTTTTTTGAGCGTGAATCGCACTCCCCACAAGAACAAAGAATGAGGCTAAAGCTATTTTTAAATTCTTCATCTATTAATATTTAGATCTATATTATTGGTTTATTATATGTAATAATTCAAATTATTGGGCAAGTTTAACAATTAAAGATGATTTCTCTTCTAAAGAAATTGTTAACGTTCCGTTTTTTTGATGAACTTTCTTTCCGCTAATTAAATCGATGTAAACTCCTTCTTTTTCAACTTCTACCTCTATATCTTTAGCTTCATTACTCAAATTAAAAAGCACATAAACAACATTCGACTCAAAGCTTCTTTTATAAGCAAGAACATTCTTATAATCATCCGCTAAAAAGTAGTCTACATCTCCATAAACCAACTCCTTATTCGATTTTCTTATGCTGATTAATTTCTTATAAAACAACAGCAATTCATTGTCTAATTTAACCTCGTCTATAGAATATTCATTACCAAATGCATCTCTGTCTTCATCTTCAAAAATATAATCATCCCAAATTAACGGCTTCCTGTCATCCGGATCATCTCCTCCCCACATTCCCATTTCGTCGCCTTGCCATATCTGTGGTGAACCGACAAATGTATACTGATGAACCAAAAACTGTTTAAGCTCTTTCCAGGTATCCTCATCCGGTCTGTTAATTTTATAGTTTTTATTATCGCTCTGCTTTGCCTGATATTTATATTGATTTTTATTGTAAAAAGATGTTGATAAACGGGGTGCATCGTGACTTGACGACATGTTCATCATCGAACGAATTGTGTACTCTTCATAACCCGAAAAAACTTTTTCCTGCTCCTTGATATACTCTGAAGGCAAATACCTACCATTTGCTCCTGAAAATAATCTTCGTGCGGGTTTATAAAAATGATAGTGCATTACAGCATCAAAAACATCACCGCTTGTATAAGGACGGGGATCCATCATAATATCAGGCCAGTTTTCCCACCATATTTCTCCTATCAAATATGTTTCAGGATTTACAGATCGGACAAACTTCCTGTATTCACGCCAAAATCCCATAGGAATCTGATCGGCTACATCTAACCTGTAGCCATCCAGTCCCTTGCTAAAGTCTCCATTCCCCATCGGATCAAGCCAGCGTTTTGAAACATTAAAAATATATTCTTTAACCACAGGATGAATATTACCTTCATAAGGGAGTCCGTGTTTTCTGTTTACTACATCTACCTTTTTCAACTCTGGCAACCCAGCTACTCCGGCCCATCCATCGTATGAAAATTCATTTTCAGGGGTATCAGGGTCATCAAAAGAGTTTATCATGTATAAATCCTTATAAACTGATTTTTCCTGATTCTTTAAAATATCTTTCCAAAACGGATGCTCTACACCCGTATGATTCCACGAATAATCCAGAACTATTCTTATTCCCCTCTTATGAGCCTCTTCAATAATTTTCAAAAACAACTTATCGGCCGATGTCCATTGCCATGTTGATGGATCTAAAGGATCCTCATTTGCCATTATTTCCAAATCACCTTCCGGATCGGGACCAAAAGTATGATCGATATGAACATAATTAGTTGCATCAAACTTGTGCATTGATGGTGCATCGTTAAGAGGATTGAAATATATTGCCGTGATTCCAAGATCCGTTAAATAGTCAAGCTTATCCAATACCCCTTGTAGGTCTCCCCCATAGCGGCGTGATTGTACGGCGGTATAAAAATCATTTCCGTAAAATTCCACCTCCCAATCATTAAGCTTATACCATTGATGCTGCCATGGAGTTACCTGCCAGTTCTCAGGAAACTTATTGGGGTATGAACTCCTTATATCATCCAACTTAGGATCATTTTGCTCATCTCCGTTCCTAAAGCGTTCTACAAAAATTTGATACCAGATTGCATTCTGTGACCATTCGGGGGACTTATCCAAGGCTAAAAGTTTTATTGAATTTTCACCTTTTTTATCATTTTCAACTGATGATTCATCACATCCAACCATTGCCAGTCCTAATAACAGAGCTGTAAAAAGTAATATTGTCCTCATTTCTTTTTGAATAAAATTTCACAAATGAGGCTGAAGATATTATGAAAAAAGATTTCCTGAAAACATTTTTCAATATTTCTTAAATCAAAAGGAACAACTACTTATTAATTATTAACAGATTGTATTAATTTTGCATAAAAACAGAAAAGAGGTTTATGCAAGCTAAATTATTGCCAAGTACATATTTCGGTCCGATTGATTATTTCGCACATATAGTTCAATCAGAAAAGTCAATCATTGAAGTGGAAGATAATTTCCAGAAACAAACTTACAGAAATCGTTGCTATATCTATGGTGCTAACGGAAAGTTACTCTTAAATGTCCCTGTAAAGCACTGCAAAAATGAAAACATCAGACGTAAAACAAATGATACACAAATCGCAAACGAATTTGACTGGCAGAAACTTCACTGGAAATCTCTGGGGTCAGCCTATAGAACCTCTCCTTATTTCGAATTCTACGAAGACGAATTAAGGCCTTTATTCGAAAAAAAGTATAAGTTTTTGGCAGACCTGAATATGGATACAGCAAATCTTATTCAGGATATTATACAGGAATCATGGGATTTGACTAAAACAACAGCCTATGAGGAAAGTCCTTCAGAAATATTAGACCTTAGAGCGGAATTCAATGCAAAAAAAGACTCTGCTGTTATTACACCAAACTACACTCAGGTATTCTCTGACAAATTTGGATTCATTCCTAATTTAAGTATTCTGGATTTAATATTTATGGAAGGTCCAAATGCACTAAACTATTTGGAAAGTATTTCTTTAAAATAACATACTTATAACATCATATATAGAAATAAACTTAATGCGAAACTCCGATCAGGCAGAAGGCATGATTGGAGTTTTTGCTATAAAAGCTTTGGGTTCGCAATAACGATTATTACAGACTATAAATCTCCGAACTTCTCAACTTCAGA
>JBDLJM010000108.1 GCA_039714315.1 Bacteroidota bacterium
AATTTCAGATTTAGCTCCGAAAACAGTTTTCAATCCTTTAAGAGGACTTACTGTACGACATGCAGAAACAGATGCAGATCCTCCACCTCCAAGGCGAGCTTCTTCGGCATTTGGTCCGAAAACACCAATTTTCTTAATCTTGTTTTTATTTAATGGAAGAATTCCTCCTTTGTTTTTCAACAATACAATAGAACCTTCGGCAACCTCACGTGCAATTTTATGATGACGAGGAGTATCATGCTCTGACGGCATTTCTTTACGAGGAATATCAAGCACTCCTGTTTTTACGATAGATCGTAAATAACGTGTTGCAGCCTCATTAATTCCGGCTTCATCAATCAAACCATCTTTAATTGCCTTTTGCATATCACTTGTTCCTTCATCCCATCCTGCAATATCCATGTGTTTTCCCGGTCCGGGCATTTCGATATCAACACCTGCAGGAATAGATTTCTTACTTACAACAGCTCTCCAGTCAGAAACAATAAAGCCTTGATAGTTCCACAATCCTTTAATCACATCTTTAATCATGTATTGTGATTCAGATGTTGGAAGAGGTTTTCCATCATTTACACTCGGAATAGCAATACCATTGTACGCTGTCATAACCCCCCAAGGATCAGATTCGTTAATAGCTATACGAAACTGTTCTAAATACAATTCGTGCAGAACACGTTCACTCATTTGAGCAGCCAAAGCATCCTGTTCGTGCTGTTGATTATTAGCTGTTACAGCTTTAATTACCGTTCCTGTTCCCTGCCCCTGAACACCATTAATAAATGCTGCGGCTAAAGTACCTGTTAAATATGGATCCTCCGAATAACACTCGTAGTTACGACCACCAATAGGCAAACGGTGTAGGTTTACCATCGGTGCTAATAATACTCCCGAACCTGTAGCGCGGGTTTCACGACCTAAAGCACCTCCCATTTTTTCTATCAAGGCTCTGTCCCAGGTTGATGCTTGTCCTACTGCTGTTGGAAATGAAGTAGCACAACCGGAATAATCATCGTTTTCATCAAGAATTACAGTTACACCGTGTCCACAGTCTGTAACCTGAAGTTTAGGAATTCCTAAACGAGGAATTTCTTGCAAATACCACATTGTTTCGCCCGACATAAATCCGGCTTTTTCTTTCAAAGTTAATCTGGTTAATAAATCAGCAACACGCTCCTCAACGTCTAACTTTGGATTTTGGTATGGTTTAATCTCTTCATTCTGAGAACATGAAGAAACTATTAAAACCAAAAAGAAAAATAAAATACTTTTTAATACTCTCATTTTTAAACTTGTTTATCTAAATAAAATCACCAACATATACAGTAATAATAACAATTTCGAATAACTAAATAATTAGGCAATTCTACAATACACAAAATGATATTAATAATTCATATTTTGATATAAAAAAGACTGTCTCCCCCCTTAAAGAAATAAGCAAAAAAAGACCCCGTAAACACAGGGTCTTTATCTTTTTAATAATACTACAAGCATTGTTAAACTAAAAAGCTACCCCATGCTACAACTAGAATAGTATTATTTTCTATATTTTTTAGCCGCAGCAATAGAAGTACTCATAAGTTCAGATATTTTAGCTAAATCGAAACTTCCATCGGCTTTCTTTGCCATAAGCTGAGAACCCATTCCTACACAAAAAGCACCTGCCTGGAACCACTCTTTCAAGTTGTCTTCTTCTGGCTTAACACCACCTGTAGGCATAATGTTAGTAAAAGGTTTTGGAGCTGTAGCCGCTTTGATAAAATCAGGACCTCCAACTTGTGATGCAGGGAAGATTTTCACAACCTCAGCACCGTACTCTTCTGCTTCAGAAATCTCGCTAAGGGATCCACAACCCGGCATCCATGAAATTTTACGTCGGTTACATACCTTAGCCATTTCTGGATTCATTACCGGAGAAACAACGAAGTTCGTTCCCATTTGAATATACATACCTGCAGTTACAGCTTCTTCTACCGAACCTATTCCCATTATCATTCCAGGTAATTCATCTACAGCGTATTTTACTAATTCAGCAAATACTTCCTGTGCGAAATCTCCACGGTTAGTAAACTCGAATAAACGAGCACCACCGTCGTAACAAGCTTTTACTACCTGCTTTGCTACTTCTACATCTTTGTGATAAAATACAGGTACTATCCCTGTTTCTTTTGCAGCTACTGCTACGTCTATTCTTGAAAATTGTGCCATTATTTTTCTGGTTACTTGTTACTGGTTACTTGTTACTGGTTTTTACACAAACTAGTAAGCACAACCACTTTTAACTTTTAACTTTTAACTTACCTAGCTACGCGCCCAGAAGCATCACCACCCATAAGTTTTTCAACCTCATCAACAGTAACCAGGTTAAAGTCACCTTTTATTGTGTGTTTCAAACATGAAGCTGCAACTGCAAAATCAAGCGCTTTTTGATCATCGTTAGGGTAAGTAATAAGTCCGTAAACCAATCCTCCCATGAATGAATCTCCACCACCTACACGGTCAACAATATGAGTGATGTCGTATTTGTTTGACGATTCGAATAATTTTTCACCATCGTAAAGAACACCTTCCCAAGTGTTGTGGTTGGCGTTAATTGAACCACGAAGAGTAGTAATTACTTTCTTTACTTTCGGGAATTTTGACATGATTTGTTTAGATACAGACAAGTAAGCTTTTCCTTCAACATGTCCTCCAGTTACGTCAACACCTTCCGGTGAGATATGTAAGGACATTTCAGCATCTTCTTCGTTTCCTAAAACTATATCAGTAAGAGCAACTAACTCAGGCATAACTTCGTGAGATTTTTTACCCCATTTCCAAAGTTTAGCACGGTAGTTAAGATCACAAGAAACTGTAACTCCCATTTCTTTTGCTACTTCAAGCGCTTCAAGTAAAGCTTTAAATGCACCTTCTGACAAAGCAGGAGTAATACCTGTCCAGTGGAACCACTGAGCATCAGCAAAAACTTCTTTCCAGTTTACCATACCAGGTTCGATCTCAGCGATTGCAGAGTTTGCACGGTCATAAACTACTTTTGAACCACGAGATACAGCACCTGTTTCTAAAAAATAGATACCAACTCTATCTCCCCCTTCAACAATATTATCAACTCCAACATTGTACATACGAAGTCTTTTAATTGCAGCATCTCCGATATCGTTTTTTGGTAAACGAGTAACAAATTCTGCATTTAATCCGTAATTTGCTAATGATACAGCTACGTTTGATTCACCTCCACCATAAGTTGCTTCGAATTCATTAGCCTGGTGAAAACGTAAATATCCGGGTGTTGCTAAACGTAACATGATCTCTCCGAATGTAACAATCTTTTTACTCATAATTATTATTCTTTGGATTACTTAATTTATATCTATTAAATCTTTAAACTACTGTATTTCACAGTATAGTAAAGACGTCATGCATAATATCTCTACCATATGATTTTCTTGTGCTAAATTAGTTATCATACACTTCGTTTCAAATACACATTTTGGACAAAGAACGTAACAATCTGACACTATTTCAGATTTGGAAATTGTTCTGCATATTTGTTTTACTGTTTTTTTTTGCCGCAAATGGCGCTTCGTTACTACTGCGCGTTCTTTTTGTAGAGGCGTCATACATGATATCTCTACTGAATTTCCACATTGATAAGGGTATAAAAAAGAAAACCGTAGCCAATTGTGCAGATTGGCTACGGTTATTACTAACTACCTATTATGTGTGGGCAGTATTTAAACCCTTTTTTCCAAATAATTATTTAATCATTCTCTGGAAGTAGTTATGCGATTTATCAAAGTCTTTATAATCTTTATCTAAAGAAACTCTCTTTTTAAGGCGAATATCCTGTGAAGAAGCTCCTAATGAGATTGTAAATTCTCCTTTTTCCGTTACGAATTCATTCTCTCTGTTGTGAAGAGCTAAATCTTCGGCAGTAACAATAAACATATTCTACTATAAGTTTCTTTGTTAATCTGATATTATCTTCACTTAATACTTTTACAAAATATACTCCATTACTAAAGCTTTCTGTTGAAATCAACTATTTTCATTATTGACTTTAGTTTTTTAAATATAAACAGGTAGAATTCTTCTATGTAATATGCTGATCCGATGTATTGAAAACCTACAAGATTAACACTGTTTGTAGTTAAATTTTACAACTCATCAACTCTTACAAATTCGAAATTTCTGTTTTGCAAAGATTCTATTACCATTGGTAAGGCTCCGATTGTATTCTCCTTATTCTTTTTATAATCCGGTGCATTATATCCTGCATTTGTTGAGTGCAACAAAATATTTGCTCCATCGTAAGCTCTTCCATCTATGATATTAAAAATATCATCTGCTATCACGTTTTTCACATCCCAATCGTGCGGGTCGATACTCCACATTACAAACTCATAATTTGTAGTTTTCAAATACTCTCTTTGCTCGACGGATAAGTGTCCGTATGGAGGACGGAAATAGTAATGATCTACCCCTGTAATATTTTTTATCAACTTATTTGCCGATTCAAGTTCAACCATTAACGAATCCATAGTACTTATACGGTTCAGGTGAAGGTGATTCATAGAGTGATTTCCTATTTGATGTCCCTCACTGTAAATACGTTTCACTACTTCAGGATATTCTTTCACATTTTTACCTACCAGAAAAAAAGTTGCTTTTACATTGTGCTCTTTTAGTATATCCAAAATAACAGGAGTCCATTTATTATCCGGTCCATCATCAAAAGTGAGTGCTATACGGTTTTTAGTCGCAAAATGCTTTTTAGCAAACGATATATAATTATTCCAATCGAACTCTGTTATATTGTGTTTTCCTTCTCTAATATGATATCCTATGTTAGTTTGAATTGAAACATTTGGTTTTGGAATCGAATCAACTTCAATACCTTGTTTTCCAAACAAATGATAAATTTCTGTGGCATATTTTGCCGCTAAAAACTCACCTTTTGGATCTGCCCAATTATCTTTAGTGGCGCTTGCTACATAAAGCGGACGAGGTGCGATAAGCGATAACAACATATGCTGATCAATCGGTAATGTTTTTTCGTTAGTAGAATATTTCTTAAAATTACCTGCATACCATTGTGGTGCATATGCCAAAGATGCATCAATAGTTTCTCCAAATTTCCTACGGAAAAGCGCTGCCCCTGCACTACCTGAATTATTGGATATCGAAATAGCAAAACGATGATCGTTGGCAACAGTCCATAAAGCAACCTTTGCCAAACGCGAGTGGCCTACAACAGCTACTTTTGCCTTGTCAATATTCGAATCGGTTTCAAAATAATCCATAACCCTGCTCAAGCCCCATGACCAAACAGCTATACTACCCCACTCATTATCGGCAGGTTTTGTTTGTCCGTCTTTGTAAAATAATGGCTGAACTCCATTTTGATAACCGTCGTCAAAATCAGGGTCTAAATCGCCATAAAAAACTGTTGTCAATCCATAACCACTATCGATAAGTTTTTCAACTTGCCAACGTTCACTAAATACTCCACGCTTTGCCTCCGTAGCTTTATGATTTTTTACTCCAATAGTTCCCTTATTTATTACATATCCGGTAGCCTGAGTTATATTTTCGTCGTTATGCACGGTGTGGTTTCCAAAAAAGTTTAAACCCAAAAACATCGGAACTTTTCCTTCAACTTTATTTGGCGTGTAGATAAGAATATTCATTTCTGCACTTTTGCCATTATTGGTAAAAGTAGCTGTAATCTCTTTCATTGTAGCTTTTCCTCCAACTGCATCGTTAACAGTTTTAGTAACTTTAAAAACAACATTCACGTCAGCTTCAGGTACCTTCCCGTAAATTTCGTTGCGATATAAGTTTAATATTTCATCGCGACGTTTTTCAATCCAATACAGTTCCTTATTGCCTTGATCTTCCGCCATAAACTCAGGCAGTGTATAATCTGCAACTTTCGACTCTTCGAAATTTGCCTTACCCATCCAGTAAGCCCAATCAATAGATTTTTCTTTCTTCTCATTGATGGTATTACAAGCCTGAAGTAAAAGAATCAACATTAATGCTACTATAATTCTCATAATGTTCTTTATATAAAAAATGAAAAATCAAAATTAGACTAAAAAATGCCTTGTTAACAATACATATTATGACAAATTAATGTTACTTAATGGCAATGGCTCAAAGAAAAAGCACATTGATAATTCATACAAACTACTTTTGCCTATACTCTTTTTCCTTTCAATACTCAATACCTTCTCTACTTCCCTGACCCCTCTCAAAAGGGTGTTTCATCATTTGAATATAACTCACATAGTCTGCCATATCAATCAACTTATCTGTTGCATTCCTACCTGTTAGTACCAGTTCCAGTTTTTTGGGTTTGTTTTTTATGAAATCGATTACCGAATCCTCATCGATTAATTTACTTCCAACAGAAATTAGTATTTCATCCATTATCAGCATATCAAAATCATTGTCGGATATTAATCGCTTCAAACTTTTGAAATTATCCTGATTTGCATCAAAATAACTATCGTAAACAACTTTATCTCCGAGCTGGTTTTCTTCTCCAACTATTGTTGCTCCCAGTCCCTCAAGAGTACTTACTTCGGTTGTTCCGTAAAAAGATGGTTTTTTGTTGAAGTATGAATAACACACCTTCATTCCGTGGCTTAATGCACGTATTCCTAATCCAACTGCCGATGTGGTTTTTCCTTTTCCCTCGCCGGTGTAGATGTGAACTAATCCCGATTCACTCATTTTATAAGTTTTTTTTGCACTACGGGAAACGCAAGGAAAGAAGAAGCATCTATCCCAAAACTTTATTCCCGAAGTTTTGATTAATAAAAATACTTGGCAGGTCTTCTGGCTTACCTTACTTTTTCTTGTCTTCCCATCTCGGCTAAGCCGAGACAGTGACTGTGTTAGAAAAAGCTTAATTAAGGCTTACAGCTACGGGTATAGCTCCGGAATTACACCGGATTCCCTATTAAGGAGTTTCCACAAAAATGAAAATTCCACCAATACAATGGCGAATATATTAATTTATCCGAACATTATGCGTGATTTTAATTTAAATAGAATATCAGAATCAGAACAATATTTTAAGTTATGTTCCGACTATAAAAAAACTTAGAAAATCCGCTTAACTATCGGTGTAGATTGCAACACAAAGCCTTTTGTATTTGCTAAAGCGAAACCCCACGCCTCCAGGGAATAAAATCGTTTTGCTTATTAATTGTGGCTTTAGATCTTACTTTGCCGCTTGCGATATCGATAATCAAAGAAATTAACTCCTCACCTACCTCAGATATTGACTTTTCTCCAGTAATAATCTCTCCTGAATTGAAGTCGATAATGTCGCTCATCTTATTTGCCAATTCGCTATTTGATGAAACTTTAATTACCGGTGTAACGGGATTTCCTGTTGGTGTTCCCAATCCTGTAGTAAACAAAATAATATTTGAACCTGCACCTGCCAAAAGTGTTGTACTCTCTACATCATTACCCGGAGTACAAAGCAATGACAATCCTTTTTCTGAGATATACTCTCCATAGTCTTTTACCGAAACTATTGGCGAAGAACCTCCTTTTTTTGCAGCTCCTGCCGATTTCATTGCATCGGTAATAAGTCCGTCTTTTATATTTCCGGGCGAAGGATTTGCATCGAAACCTGTTCCGCTAGCAATTACGCTATCTTCGTAATCGCGCATCAATTCCAAAAATCTTACTCCATCAGCTTCGTTTACACAGCGATTTACTATATCCTGCTCTACTCCACACAGCTCAGGGAATTCGGCCAATACAACAGTTCCTGCAATACTTGCCATTACATCAGACACATAACCCAAAAGAGGATTTGCCGAAATTCCTGAAAAACCATCCGATCCCCCACACTGCAGGCCAATCGATAAATTTGATAAGGGTGCCGGTTCTCTCTCCTGTTTATCGGCTTTTAATATTTCTGTAATCGAATCTTTAATTGCACTGTTAAGCATTTCTTCGGCAGTACCTATTTGTTGCTGTTCGTATATCAATACCGGTTTGTCGAAATCGGGATTTATCTTTTTAAGTGAATTTTGAAAAATATCGATCTGTAGATTCTGACATCCCAAACTCAATACCGTTGCCCCAGCCACATTAGGATTATTTAAGTAACCAGCCAACAATTGCGAAAGTTCAAGAGCATCCTGACGGATAGCTCCACAACCTCCGGGATGTGTGATAAACTTTAGCTCTATATTCTTTAGAACTTTACTATTCTCGTTTATTGCCTTTTCATCTGGTAATAATTTGATATTTCGGTCACCTGCCTGACTGCGTCTTGCTGGCAGGGATGGAACTCGCATATTATTATCCCTTTGTGTGAGAAAGTTTTTGCTCATGCTCGTTTCATCAGTATTTGAATTTGGCAAATATGAACGTAGTAAGTTTTGATATTTTGATGGTTCGAAGTAGCCCAACTCTTTCTCGAAAGTATCTTTTAGTATTTCAATATTGTTGTTCTCACAAAACACCAATGGAAAGAACAGCCATATATTCCGGGTTCCAACCTGACCGTCGCTGCGTTTAAAACCATCAAAAGTTTTCCCTTCCCATTTACTAATATCGGTTTTCTCCCAATTATAGCTTGCGGTTTTATGTTCAACCTTTGATGTTTTATGCTTGATATTATTAACAGTAATAGCTTCTCCCAACTTTATATTTTCAGTTGTAACACCAACGATAATACCATACATCCAAACATCCTCGTTTTTCGCTAAATCTTTTAACGCAAATTTATGCTTGGCTTTGATATCGGATTTCAACAAATAGTCTGTTCCATTAACACTTACAGTACTTCCCGATTTTAAATCGATTAATGCCACTGCTGCATTGTCTTGACTATCTATTGTTATTGCTTTGTTTTTCATATACTCTTGCTAAAGCTATTTATTAAGTCATAAAATTCGTCATTTCAACTGGAGCTTGCGGAATGGAGAAATCTACTATATTGAAGATGAGATCTCTCCACAAGGTCGAGAAGACGTATAAATTAACTTTTGAAAACCTAATTAATTTATAAACTCTGTCCAAGCTACCTCTACTCCTTTGCTTTCTATTAGTTTAATTGCTTGTATTAAGTTTTCTGACAATCCTTTTACTTCAGTTAAATCTTCTCCCCAAAAACTTTCGTTTGACAAGACATTAGTTACCAAATCTTCAATGCTGTATTTACTCCATGCATCTGCAAAGAAATCCATTACTTCCTTATCGTCGTTAATTGGCATTCCATTTCCTTTGTAAAACACTATTAACGAAGCTAATGAGAAAGTTAAGTTTAGAGGAAGTTCTCCAAATTTATTTTTATAATCTAATAAACTAGGTAATACACGAACTTTAAATTTCGCAATTGAGTTTAGAGCGATACTAGCCAATTGATGTTTTACAGCAGGATTCTTAAACCTATTCACAATCTCATCGGCATATTCTTTTATTTCATCCTCCGGAAAATCCAAAATTGATGAGATTTCATTTTCGATAACATTTTTTACAAACTTAGCTGTAAATGTCTCCTCTACTGTTTGCTGAACTGTAACATTCCCATTCAATAATCCCACGGGCACCATAGATGTATGCGCTCCGTTTAGCACTCTTACCTTACGTGTTCGATATGGTTGCAAATCATCAACCAACAAAACATTCAATCCCGAATTTTCGAAAATTTCATTTAACTTTTTATTGTTTGCTCCTTCAATTACCCACAGGTGGTAATGCTCGGCAGTAACAACTAAATTATCCTTATACCCTACTTCATTCTGGTAATCTGTGATAGTATCTTTCGGATATCCTGTAACGATTCTATCGACCAGTGTATTGTGAAAATAATTTGCATTTAGTATCCAATTTCTAAACTCTTCTCCGAGCTTCCACGAATCAACATACTTTAGCACACAACTCTTTAGCTCCCCGCCATTGTTGTTAATCAGCTCAACCGGAAGTATAGTTAATCCTTTACTTGTATTTCCATTAAACTTTACAAATCTTTTGTACAAAAGCTGTGTAAGTTTTCCTGGATAACTTTTTGCTATTTTATCATTAGAAAATTCTTCCTCAAGATATTGAATCCCGGCTTCAGTAGTGTTTGAAATTACAAGCTCCAAAGTTTCTGTTTCTGCCAGTTCGCTAAACTCTGCAAAATCGCTGTATGGATTTATACACTTATTCACAGATTTTATCAGTCTAGTTTCTTCTACAAAAGTCCCTTTATCCAAGCCTTTTGTAAATACGTGATAAAGTCCATCCTGAGCATTTATCATTTCGGCAAGTCCATTTTCTATAGGCTGTACCAAAGTTATATCTCCGACAAACTTTCCTTGCTCATTTAATTTATCAAACATCCAGTCGACAAAAGCTCTCAGAAAATTACCTTCACCAAACTGAACTATTTTTACAGGATTTTTTCTTCTATCACGGATTTCCTTGTTATTTAAATCTTTCATCTGTTAATAATTTAATATTTCGGTCACCTGACTGACTGCGTCTTGCAGGCAGGGATGCAACTCGCATATTATCATCCCCCTGTGCCCGCCTATCGGCAGATAGGTGAGAAATATACTCTCATGCTCGTTTCATATTATAAAGGTATTGTATATGCCGAGTAGGCTTGACTAAAATAGAACAAACTTTCAGGATATAACTAGTAAAGGCAAATATAATTTTAGCAAATGCTTTTGCTAAGTACTATTATTAGACATTCTTTTACGAAGAAACAAAATATTTAATATATCCGTGCCTTTATTGGTTGTATTACATTATTCATATGTAAACTCTAATAGGGAATCCGGTTAAATTCCGGAGCTGTACCCGCATGAGGGATGGCTCTCGCAGCCCTCTGCGATTGTTTTGAAAATGCATCAATTGAAAAAAGAAAATTTTTTCATTGATACATTTATCCAATCGCATG
>JBDLJM010000109.1 GCA_039714315.1 Bacteroidota bacterium
AAATACTAACCGCGAAGTAACGCCAAGTAAAGCGCAAAGGTACGCAGAGTTAATATTCTTTTTACTTTGCGAATAACTTTGTGACCTTTGCGGTTAAAAAACAAAGTTGTCATAGGTAGAACCAAGTTTTTACGAAAAAAACTTACTCCTAGTTATTACTGTTGTTACTTTGATTATCCAGTTTACCAAATACATCTTTCAAAATCTGAGTAACCCTTTCCTTAGGGTCTTTTCTGATCAGTTTTTCTTCGTCTTCAATTTTTACAAATACACCGTCAAGTGCTTTTTCGGTAACGTGCTTGCTAAGATCAGTATTTGTCTTTTTCCATCCCAGCATGCTTCCGCCCATATCAACTGCTTTGTTGTATTTATCGGCGAGCAATGTCCAGGAGCTGTTGGCCGAAAAACCTAAGCCTAAGTCCTTATTCATCACCAAATCAACATCAGGCTTGAATTCGCTATATAGTTTGTTGTACGATTTGTTTTTAAGATAAACTGTAGCGGCATTATCTTCACCGAACAAAATTGCTTCGGCATCGGCAAAAGTTATTTGCGAAACAGCATCGGTGAAAATAGGAGCTGCCTTTGCTGATGCTTCCTCGGCAACTCTGTTCATCGATAAAATTACATCGTCAATTTGTTTCGATATACCTGTCGACTTCAAAAGATAATGATCTTTATTATCATAAATAAATTTGGCTTCTTCGGGAAGGTAGATTTTAATCAGCTCATCTTTGAAAAAACCGTCTGTTTTATGCAGTTGCGCAACAGCAGTTCCTGTACCTCTGTTTAAGGCGGCTTTCAACCCTGCAGCTATATCAACTGATTCGGAAGGCATATTCATTACAATTTCGTTTGAAGCGTTTACTACTTCCTGCATGATATCGCATGACACGGATAAAGAACTAACCGATGCTATAAGTATGTATTTGTTTATCTTATTCATTTTATATGTGTAAAGAGTGTTTTTTATATGATTTTTTAACGTTGGCAAAAATGTGTAAATAAGTTGAATGGGGCAAAGTATTTTTATTAAAAAGTGGTTTGACTGTATAATTAATATGATGTTATCACGATAAGAAAAATAAAAAAGATTATACCCTGCAATACATTTTATATAATCTGTTTTTTTAGTTAAAAGAATTTCATTTCATTGATAAAAACGGAATAATGGATAATAGGTTTAAACAGCTTATTATGAAATGATTTTTATAATTCACCTTTTTCTTTTGTCTAAATTTCTTGTCGAATTTAGGCTGATAAGGTTACAGTATTGCTTATGCGGGGCTGTGGCTTTTTTTATTCAAGAATTATAAATAATTAGCGGTTTTCATGATTTGCTTCGCTTAATTCTTTCTTGATTAAGGCAAAAATCTGTAATTTTCTTTTACGGAAATTCTACCTGACAAATGGCATTACTTATTCATACCCCGATATTCTTTAGGGGAAAACCCAAATTTTCTAAAAAATTGATTGTTAAAATTAGAAAGACTGTTATAACCGCTTTCGTATGCAATAACTTCGATATTATTATTTGTTTCAAGTAATAACTGGCAGGCCTTGTTTAATCTTACATCAGAAACATATTGCGAGAATGTTTTAGTTGTTCTCTTTTTAAAATATCTGCAAAACGAATTTGGTGTAAGGTTGGCAATATCCGAAATAGTTTCAAGCTCGATCTTACTGTGGTAATTCTCCGAAATATATTCGATACATTTATTTAAACGGTTTTCATCTCTGTTTGCTTCGGAGTGTTTTAGATTTCCAAGCGATAGCGAATCGTATTCTTTTATTTCCGATAGCTTCCTCAAAAGGTTAATCACTTCCGAAAATCTTTCAAATCCCTTCTTTTTCGATATACTTAGTATACTATCCTTAATCGAAAAATCTTTGTCATCTCTGTACAAAATACCCTTTTCCGATTTTGCCAACATGTTTTTTATTTCAGTGAATTCGGGGAGACTAAAAGTAGCCTTAAGCAGTTCAGAGTTATTTACGAATAATACTATTCTTTCCGAAATTTCATCCTCCGAATTATTTTTATCTCTTTTCCATACATGAGGAATATTCGCTCCTACAATAACAAGTTCTCCTTCATTGTAATTAGAAATATTATCACCAACTATTCTTACCCCGCTACCTTTTATAGTATACATGATTTCAATTTCAGGATGGAAATGTAATGGCACATTGTAGTGACTCTTATGAGAGTGTACAGTGAAGAAAGTGTCATGGGATATACTTTCCAGATTCTGATATATAGCATCCATAAATCACGCAATTAGTAAACTAAAGAGTGCAAAATTAACAAGATATTCATTCTAAGAAAGTAAAAGGCGGTAAAATACAGGTGTAAAATGAATAAATAGAGAAATCGATCTTAGGCCATTGAATATACTTTTGACAAAAAATATTACATTATGAGTGAAATAATAAAACCTTACGATACAGAAGTATCTTATTTGAATGATAAGATTCAGGGAAAAGCAGTTAATTTCTTAACCAGAAACTTCGATAACATCAAAGATATTTTCGAAGATGCTTCATCTTTAACTGAAGAAGATAAAGCTAAGATTGCTTATGAAGTAGAATCGTTCTTGCCGGAGGAAGAAGGAACAGAAGGCGGATTATTCTTCGGAATGACTCGTTTAATGCCGGGGAAAGTAGGAGAGGAGTACAACATGACTAAAGGTCACTTCCACTCAAAAATAGCTACTGCTGAGTTCTATTGGGGAATCGAAGGAGAAGGACTTTTATTATTGATGGATGAAAACAGAAAGGTAAGTGCTCAGAAAGTATATCCGGGAAGTCTTAACTACGTACCTCGTAATATCGCTCACCGTATGGTAAACGTTGGTGAGAAAGTTTTAGCATTCGGAGCTTGTTGGCCATCAGATGCGGGTCACAACTATGGGACAATTGCAACTGACGGATTTGCTGCTAAAGTAATAGAGCAGGATGGTAAACCTGTAATTATCAAAAAAGACTAAGCAATGGAAACTTATATTGGAATAGATATAGGAGGAACACGTATTAAGATCGGTGCGATTATTAATGACGAGTTAATGGATTCGAAAATTGTAGATGTTGAAAGCAAAAACAAATTCGAATCTATGATTGAATCTGTAGAGGTAGCAATCGATGAGATTTGTGCTAATCTAAACATCTCTGCAAAGGAGGTTGCCGGTATTGGGGTAACATTCCCTGGAATTGTTGATGCAAAACAATCGAAAGTAATAGCTACAAACGACAAATACGATTCGGCAAAAGCCTTCGACTGGAAAAAGTGGGTAGCAGAAAAATATAACAACTGTTCATTCTATATCAACAACGATGCAAAACTTGCAGCAGTTGGAGAATGGAAGTACGGAGCAGGTAGAGGCACTACCGATATGGCTATGATCACTCTTGGTACAGGAGTAGGATCGGGTGTTATATCCGACAATAGAATGTTGGGTGGTAAGCACGGACAAGCCGGTAATCTTGGAGGTCACCTTACTGTTAAATTCGACGGAGATACTTGTAGCTGTGGAAACAAAGGTTGTATAGAGGCTCAGGCATCAACTGATGTATTAGAGCGTTTGTACAAAGAGTATTCAGAAGGAAAAGACAGTTCTCTAGCGAAAGAAGAGAAAGTAGATTTTAAAGCCATTTTCACACACGCGGCAGAAGGAGATTTAGTAGCATCAGAATTACGCGATTATTGTATGAATGTTTGGGGAGCAGGAGTTGTAAACCACATTCACGCATACGATCCCGAAGTAGTTGTTTTAGGTGGAGGTATTATGAATTCTAAGGATGTAATATTACCACACATCAAGGGTTATGTCGATGCTTATGCGTGGACTCCATGGAACGATGTGAAAATTGTTGAAGCAAGTATGTTAGACAATGCAGCTGTATTTGGAGCAGTTTACATGTGCAAAAATCAATAGAATTAAAAAATAAGAAACCAAAAAGTACTCTGATGGGTAAATATTTAGGAAATAGAAAGCCGAATTACGATAAAACTCCGGCTGTAATTATAGAGAGGGAAAACAAAAGTTTGATCCTTGGATGGAACGACATCGTTGAAAACTTAAAAGCTGATTTAGCTAAAGTTGAGAAGTCAAACCAAGTATTAGTACTTGATACTTATCAGGGTGTTTATGATGAGGAAATCATAGGAGCTGTTAAGGGAATTGAGCACTCTCTTTTCATTAACGCTGCCGATTTAATGATGAGCGCAGAGGAAGTTGATACATTAGTTTACCCTGATGTTACTGACGATGCTATCTTTGGTTACCTTACTCGTTTAAAGATCGAGAAGTTCTTTAACGAAGAAAAAATCGCTGAAGCAAAAGCTCAGATCGCTGCTGCAGAAGGAACAGTTATCGTTTATGGTATCGGTGCTGCTTTAGCTTGCGATACTCCTGATTTATTGGTTTACGCTGATATGGCTCGTTGGGAAATCCAAATGAGAATGCGTAAAGACGAAGTAAACAACTTCGGTGTTGAAAACAATGAGCTTAAATTTGCTCTACAATATAAACGTTCGTTCTTTGTTGACTGGAGAGTAATAGACCGACACAAGAAAACATTAATGAACAAGTGGGATTACGTACTTGACACAAACAAAGCTGAGGAGCCAAAAATGCTTTCCGGTGATGTTTTAGCTTCAGGTATGCAAAAAGCTGTTGAAACTCCATTTCGTTTGGTACCTTTCTTCGATCCGGGACCATGGGGAGGACAATGGATGAAAGAAGTAGTTGATCTTGATAAAGATTCTGAAAACTACGCTTGGTGTTTTGATTGTGTTCCTGAAGAGAACTCATTGTGTTTCCAGTTTGGAGAGCACCAATTCGAAATTCCATCTATCAACCTTGTATTCGACAAGCCTGCTGAATTGATGGGAGCAAAAGTTCACGGACGTTTTGGAGATGAATTCCCAATTCGTTTCGATTTCCTTGATACAATGGGAGGTGGTAATTTAAGTTTACAGGTTCACCCTTTAACTGAGTACATCCAGCAGGAATTCGGTATGCACTACACACAGGATGAGTCGTACTATATGTTGGAAGCAGAAGAAGGAGCAAATGTTTACTTAGGTCTTAAAGAAGGAGTTAATCCACAAGAAATGCTTAATGATCTTAACCATGCACAGGAAACAGGAGAAGAATTTCCTGCCGAAAAGCATGCCGGAATGTTTCCTGCTAAAAAGCATGATCATTTCCTGATTCCCGCAGGAACAGTTCACTGTTCAGGTGCCGGATCAATGGTGTTAGAGATTTCTGCTACTCCATATATCTTCACTTTCAAACTTTACGATTGGGGAAGAATGGGACTTGATGGAAAACCAAGACCGATCAACATCAAACACGGTGAAAAGGTTATCGACTGGAACAGAACTGAAAACTGGACTAAAGAGCACCTTGTTAACGCTATTACTCCAATCGCTAAAGGAGACGGATGGGAAGAAGAGAAAACAGGACTTCACGAGAGAGAATTCATCGAAACCCGTCGTCACTGGTTTACAAAAGAAGTTCTTCACAAGCGTACAGGAAGTGTTGATGTAATTAACCTTGTTGAAGGTCGTGAGGCTATCATCGAATCTCCAACAGGTAAATTCGAACCATTCGTAGTTCACTATGCCGAGACGTTTGTATTACCGGTTGAAGCCGGAGATTATACAATCCGTCCTTACGGTGAAGCTGAAGGAACTAAGTGTGGTACACTTAAAGCATTTGTTCGTACAGAAGCGTAAATATTAGTTGCTGGTTTCTGGTTACTTGTTTTTTTATTAGAAAATGAGTAACCGAAACCAGAAATTATTAACAATAACTGTTGTTTGTGCGCAGGATATAACCGGTAACCAACAACAAGTAACCAGAAATAAGAAACTAGAGACATGTCAAAAATGGTAGATCCGGGATTTGGAATAAAGCCAACGGTAAATCCTATGGGGTTTGAATATGCCGAAGGAGTATTTGGTCCGGAAGTAGAAAACAGAACTATCGATTCTATTCGTCAGAGTTTAAAAGACCCAAATTGCGAAGGACCGGAAACGGTTTATTCTATCGCAATGGACGTAGGTAAAGAAGAGCACAAATCAACTTTAGATGAGCTTCACTTACTTTACGGAGTAGTAACATATGCAGCTGGAAGCTTAGGTGTTGAGCCTATTCGTTCGCAGGGACACATTCACAAAAAATCTCCATTAACTCAGTGTTCAACTCCTGAGGTTTATGAAATTTGGAGTGGAAAGGCTATCATCTACATGCAAGAGTATGCAGAGGATAATCCGGGAAGATGCTTCGCCGTTGTTGCCGAGCCGGGAGAAGTTGTTATCGTTCCGCCAAACTGGGCTCACGCTACAATTAGCGCAGATCCTACTCAGCCATTAACTTTTGGTGCATGGTGCGACCGTGAATACGGATTTGAGTACGATGGAGTACGTGCACACAAAGGAATCGCCTGGTTCCCTATGTACAACGAAAACAACGAAATAGTTTGGGAAGCAAACAACATGTACGAGAAAAGCGAATTAATCGTTAAGTCGCCACGTGAGTATGCTGATTTGAACATTGTAAAGGGTGAGCCTATCTACAAAACTTTCGAAAACGACAACCGTGCATTCGACTACGTAGTAGATCCAAAGTTGAAAAAAGAAGTTTGGGAAAACTATATACCGTAGTAGTGTGTTGTTTGTGTTTTTTTGAGAAGGCTGCTTTTTTTTAAAGTTAAAGTAAGAACGACTCTGTATTTTTGAGGGACTTTATTATTCTCACCATGTTAATTGTTTAAAGTTTTACCATGTTCATTACTGAGAATTTTCAGATATGCTTTTAATATAACATATACAGTTTCAAAATGTTATTGTAATTCCTTTTCTCATATTATTAATATGCCGTAACTTCATGTTTGTAATATGTAAAACAGTGAAAATGAGGTGGCTTAGGTATTTGTTGAAAATAATAATGAAGCTTCTTTGGAAACTATTCAGGAAAAAGTATAAAGAAGAAGATGTTGAAGAAGATCTTTCAGGAATACGCTTATTAATAATTTCGTTTGTATCTATAATTACAGGAATTGTTTTAACGCTTGTTTACTTTTATAGGTTTCACGGTAAAATATCAAGCGATCTGAATGTCTGGAATACATTTTCTTCTTATTTCACATTGGTGGCAATAATGTTTTTTGGTGCTTTTATCATGTTACTGCTTTATTATATTTCTGTCGGTCAAAAAGAGACTCCTAAAATAATATTGAGGAGTCAGTTAATATTCGAAGAATATAAGTCTTTTAACCGGGAGTTGTCACCGCACAAATTAATGTATAGCGATAGTCTTAACTCTGCAAAAAGTATTTTTGGAAAATTAACAGATAGCAACCTGTATGAAATTGAATACAATTCTCTTTTAAAAGAATTATTACAGGCGATAGGGGATATTAGCAACAGCGGAAAACTTATATGGTTGAAACTGGAGAGTTTCGAAAAGGAAAATGAGTTATTGTTAAATTTAAAACCGGGTAATTTGGAAACTATGGGGGAGTTGTCATCCTTTTATACCGATGTGCTAAGAAACCTAAACAAAGGAGACGAAACAGTATATCTCGGCGCTCCTTTAAAGACGTCGAAAGATGAAAATATCAGACAGCTTCAGGAGTTTTTTGAAAAATCGGATTTATTTTCCGAAAGTTATAAAAGTGAAATTCAAAGTCTGCAACAGCATATACTTGGTAGCCGGCTATAGAGCTATTTATGTAAAACCATCAACATTATTAATTAATACCAACCTAAGTTTGTAGAAATTGAGAGAAAAAATCTGTAAGTAAAATGAAGTATTCTTCTACTTACTGCAACCATTATATTACAGAATAAAATTTGAGAGAAATATTGCTTTTTTTAGTTTTGAGAATTGGAATAAACATTAAAAAAGCAAATTTATATGAAGTATTTTAGTAAGATAATTTTAGTGTCTTTTTTGAGTGTACTTACTTTCTCAAGCTGTAGAAAAGATGATAAGGAAGATCAACCTCCGATGGGAACTTTGGAAGGAACAATTACCTCGGAAGTAACGGGTGAAATACTAAGTGGTGCACGAATTGATATTTATCTCGAGAACGGAGATCCTGCTGAAATTGATTTGGTAAGCGATGAAAACGGATATTATGAAACGGAAATAAAACCGGGCAATTATTCTGCTCGCATACATATGCAGGGATATGAATCAATACCTCAGGTGGGGATCATGCCTGTTGGATTCAGTATTATTGATGATGAAACTACAACAAAGGATTATGCAATGGATGAAAGTGAAGTTGTAAACGGAGGCTGGATTTCGGGTAAGGTTACTTCTGATGCTAATCCTGTTGCAGGTGTGATGATGGTAGCGTATTCGGGATCTCATACTTATTCTGCTTTAAGTAATGGTAATGGAGAATATACAATATATAATGTTCCGGCGGGAAGTTACAGTTTACGTGGCTGGAAACAGGATTATAATTCAGAAGCCCTTGCACTTAGCGTAGAGGAAAATACAGAAAAAACCCAGCATTATACTATGGCCGGAGGTGCTCTGGGAGCTCTGAACGGAACAATTACTTTCTTGGCAACACAAAACGGAATAGTTGATGTTACTTTGATCGATCCTGAATCGAATCAGGCAATTCCGGGACTTTCGGTTGCGACAGATGAGAACGGATCTTACACACTTACAGGTGTGCCAAACGGAACATATATTGCAAGAGCTTCATATAAGAACGATACTTATGTGATAGATCCCGACTGGATATTCAAGTTTGGAGAGCCCTTTGTAACAATCAATGATGATGAGATAAATAAAGATTTTAGTGTTACCGGAGCCGTAACATTAACCGGAGCAAGCAATGCTTATCCCGATGCAATACCGGTTGAGATTACCGAAACAGCACCAACATTTACATGGGCGGCATATTCAAGTACAAGCGATTACGCCTTTGAACTTAGCGATGCAGAAGGAAATATTGTTTGGGGAGGAATTACAGGAGCATATGGTTCAATGGTGAAAAAGGTTGTAATAGATCCTAAAACAGAAGGAACTTCATATACATATCCGTCTGACGGAAGTGCACCGGCACTTGAAACCGGAAAGATATACCGATGGAGAGTATATGCGAGTAAGGATAATATACAGGCACAAGAGGGCTGGGCATTAATATCGGTGAGCGAAGACCAAATGGGACTCTTTGTAATTGTAGAGTAATAATCGGAGTTAAGATTATTTAATTAACAAAGTAAATAAGAGGCTGTTTTCTAGACACAGAAAACAGCCTCTTTTTTTTACAACTTTTGTATTGTATCATTTGTGGGATCAACGTCATTTTTTGGGGGAGAGTAAAACCTAGGACAATTTAAAGGCAAAAGTAAAAAGTAAAAAGTAAAAAGTGAAAAGTGAAAAGTGAAAAGTAAAAAGTGAAAAGTAAAAAGGCACCTGCCTGCGTGACTCAGTCAGGCAGGCAGGTGCCTTTTTACTTTTGCCTTGGAATAAATTTTAATCCGCAGATTTTTGGGTTGATCCTTAAAAGAATCAAATAAAACAAAAAACGGAAAGCTCTTGTGAGCTCCCCGCTTTCATTCAATAGTAATTATAAATCTAAACAACTTCTTCTTCAGTTTTTCTGTTTCTCATTTTTACCACACGGTTGTTATCACTTATAACTTCGATGAGAGTATTGCTAAACATACTGTACGTTTCGTGTTTTATGGCAATCATGGCGTTGAGATATCCCACCAGACTGTTGTTGATATAACGAATAATAGTTTTACTGATAATGGTAGCACTTTTGTCCGGACCGTTTACAGCTTTTTCTTTTTCGTAAATTATGCGGGCTGCCTCGAAACCGGCCTGTGCATTTTCAAGTGCGCTAATTACAACACTACATTCCGGCAGTGTATTAACTGAACTTTCAAGGTCGGGCCTTTTCAACTCTTCCAGAAGCGAATTTATGAGTGATGATTCGCTTGCATAATTTTCATTTGTAATCTGTAAACTGTATTTTTCGAAGACATTATCTACTTCGGCTGCCGCATTTTTGAAGGCAGTATCGGGGTGATAGATATATGCGCCGATTAAATGATTAAGACTGCGCAGTAAATTGTCGCGTATTTCGTCTTTTTCTTCGAGATTGGATTCGGCTTTGCGCCTGATTGCCTGTGTGAGTTCTGCCGATTTGATTTCGAGATGTGCGATGATTTCTTTTAACTGAAGATCTTCTTTGATATTGCTTTTGTTGTACGCGGCAACAATACGGGTAGAAACAGCGCTTACTTCTGTAACACGGCTGCTTCTGGTTAGTTTGTTAATCATGGTATTATATTTATAGTTATTAATAATTATGAATTCCGTAAGTAGAAATTATTAATGGTAGCTTGCTGATATCAATTTATAATTAAATATGAATTTATCATAATAATATTAAATGTTTTATTTTTATGTTTTCTGTGAAATACTTCTTAAGCCCTTTAATTTCAGTGGTTGATAAAGTTAAATTTCTAACGTGTTAAAATGTACCCTTTTGGTTTGACGGCTCCGGCGCTGTAGGATTTTGATTTCATTTTACTGCGAAAAAAGAATGTTTTTTCCGGGGATGCAATCCCTAAAAAAGTATGGTAGTCATCTTTTAGGAGGAAGCAATGTATAAAAGTGGAAAGCCGTCATCATTCAAAAGGAAGCAATATATAAAAGTGGAAAGCCGTCATCTTTCAGAAGGAAGCAATGTATAAAAGTGAAAAGCCCGTCATCTTTCAGAAGGAAGGAATGTATAAAAGTGGAAAGCCCGTCATCATTCAGAAGGAAGCAATGTATAAAAGTGAAAAGCCCGTCATCATTCAGAAGG
>JBDLJM010000110.1 GCA_039714315.1 Bacteroidota bacterium
GTCTTTTATCTTTAGTCTTTTCTGTCTTTAAACCGTTCTCTCCAACCACTCAATCCACTTCTCCATACCCTCACCTGTTGTGGCTGATAACTCTATAAACTCCAGATGATGATTTACCTTCTTCGCATTCTCGATAGATTTTTCAATATCGAAATCCACATATGGAGCCAGATCTATTTTATTAATGATACATAAATTCGATGACTGAAACATATCGGGGTATTTCAACGGCTTATCATCTCCTTCGGTAACGCTCATTATTACAACCCTTTTTTCTTCACCCAGATCGAACATCGACGGGCATACCAAATTCCCTACATTTTCTATAAAGACTATTGAATTTTCTTTTGGTTTAAGTTTTTTTACTGCCTTGTTAATCATATCCGAATCTAAATGACAACCTGACCCGGTATTTACCTGTACCACCGGAACACCTGTTGCATTAATCCGGTTAGCATCGTTCATTGTTTGCTGATCGCCTTCTATAACATAACAGTCCAGCTTATTGTTTACCGCTTTCAATGTACTTTCGAGCAATGTTGTTTTACCGGAACCCGGTGAACTGACAAGGTTTAGTGCAAGTATATTCTTCGCTTCGAAATAACCTCTATTTCTTTCTGCCAATAAATTATTCTGACTTAATACATCAACCTCCAGATCAATGGTTTTGTAAAGTGAGTGATCATGAGTATGTCCATCTTGACCGTGATGATGATGCTGATCATGGTGACTATGATCATGATGACTGTGACCGTGTGGATGATGATGACTGTGTCCGTCATGACTGTGTTGATGGACTTGTTCGTTTTCTTCGCCGGCCAAAGTGATTTTAACTTCATCCTCATCTGAGCCGCATCCGCATGTAGTACACATAATTTATATTTTTGAATGTTGATTTTAGACCCTTCGGCTAAGCTCAGGGCAAGTTTATGATTTCACATCCTGTAATCTCGCTATCAATCTTTTCACCTTCAATTCCTTTCCCTGAAAAACTTCAACTAAATAAGACCCGCACTTAGGACACTGAGTAAAAAAATTATCAATATCAAATTCCTCTTCACAATCCATACAACGACCCTGTGCCTGAATTTTATCAATAGTAAGTTCAGCATCTTCCAATACAGAATTTTTGGTTCCCGGCAGCCATGAAAACTCCAGCGCAGAAAATTCAATTCCTGCTAATGTACCTATCTGTAATTCTATTTCATCAAAATGAGTTACATTGTTTTTCTTAGCTTCTTCCTCAGCGATATCAACAATACTCATCACAATTGAAAGTTCATGCATAAAACCTATGCTTTAACCCTTTTATACAGCCTGAATAAAGCAATCAACGCAACTATAGCAATAGCTATTAGCGCAATATGTTCTAACGAATAGAAATAATGAAGTAAAGAATCTTCATAGTTACCATGCCCTTCATGTGCAAATAAATTATTTCCTGCTAATAAAATCAGTACTGAGAAGATGTACTTTTTAATTGAAGATATCATATCAGAGTTATTTTATGTTATTCATGTTAAATTTATAAATACTTGTGAATCAATCAAACTAATTTCATTTATTTTTATGAAGTCTACATATAAATTATATTTCAAATGTTGTATATATACAATATGTTATCTAACTTTATTACGCTGATTTAGTGACCATTATGAATATTTTGCTATTTACCTCCACCTTGTTAGCCTATTAATATAGCAAAATTGTGATTAGAAAGATTTTCGGCGAGCCTTTGATATACAGAGGCATACATACTTTTATAAACAGACAATAATATTATTATATATAAATCGCATGCTATTGTTTTAATGGCATGCCTGTCATGTTTATAAACCGTATGCTATGAAAACGAAGAATAAAACCGTTTACCAAGAATCGCTGGATAAAGGTTATTCACGTAGAGATTTCATGAAACTGGCTGCTATGATGACCGCATATATGGGCTTACAATCGTCAGCAATAGGCCAAGTGGCAAAAGCTCTAGAAACTAATGTCAGGCCAACAGTGATTTGGCTACACTTCCAGGAATGCACAGGATGTACTGAGTCATTTATAAAAACATCACACCCGCTAGTTGCAGATATTTTGCTGGATACTATTTCATTAGATTATACGGAAACTTTAATGGCTACATCCGGTGAAGCTGCAGAAACAGCTCTTCATACTTCATTAAAAAAGAACTATGGTAATTATATATTATTAGTGGAAGGTGCAATTCCAACAGCCAATGATGGTGTATATTGCGTAATTGGAGGAAGAAAGGCTACCGATATTTTGGAGGAAGCAGCAAAAGGAGCACAGGCTGTTGTTACCTGGGGAAGTTGCGCTTCAAACGGAGGTGTACAGGCAGCATATCCAAATCCTACAGGAGCAAAACCAATCGAAAAATTCGTTAGCGGCAAACCAATAATTCAGGTACCGGGCTGCCCACCGATAGGTGAAGTGATGGCAGCAATAATAACTCAATTCATTGTATTCGGTAAAGTACCTGAACTGGACGGACATGGACGGCCAAAAGCTTTCTACGGACGACGTGTTCACGATACGTGTTACAGACGTCCATATTTTGATGCAGGTTTATTTGTTGAAACCTACGATGATGCAAACGCTAAAAAAGGCTATTGCCTATATAAAGTAGGTTGTAAAGGACCTACTACCTATAACGCATGTGCTACAACCAAATGGAACGAAGGAATTTCTTATCCTATACAATCGGGGCACGGGTGTCTGGGCTGTAGTGAGGCCGGATTCTGGGATGTACCTTTCTACGAAAGGATTCCGAATGTAGCCGGAGCCGGGATTGAAGCCACAGCAGATAAGATTGGTGCAGCAGCAGCAGTTGGAGTTGCTGTAGGTGTTACTGCTCACTCTGTGGCAACTTATATCAGAAAAGGTAAAATTGTAGATAAGCACATCAAAGATGGCGATCTAAATAATTAATAGGCATAAACCAAAATCAATATAACAAAACAGAACTTTGAAAGGAGTTCTCTTCAAAAAAAGAATATCATGGCAAAAAGACTTGTAATAGACCCCGTAACGCGTATTGAAGGACACTTGCGTGTAGAGGTTGAAGTAAAAAATGGTATTGTTACGGATGCATACAGCTCAGGAACAATGGTGAGGCTGATGGAAGAGATCGTAAAAGGTAGGGATCCAAGAGATGTTTGGGCATTTGCAGGCAGGGTTTGCGGAGTTTGTACAACTGTCCACTCACTGGCATCGGTAAGATCTGTGGAAGATGCACTTGGCATAAAAATCCCTCCAAATGCCGAATTGGTTAGAAATATAATGTTTACATCGCAGTACCTTCAGGATCATGTTGTGCATTTTTATCAATTGCACGCTCTTGACTGGGTTGATATTGTTGCTTCATTAAAGGCTGATCCTAATCAGACCTCAGCTATTGCAAGAAGTATATCGCCGTGGCCAAAAAGCTCTCCGGGATATTTTAAATCTGTTCAGGACAGGATTAAAAAGTTTGTAGAGTCGGGGCAACTGGGAATATTTGCAAACGGATATTGGGGGCACAAGCAGTACAAGCTGTCGCCTGAAGTAAACTTATTGGCAGTAGCTCACTACCTTGAAGCATTAGACTGGCAGAAAGAAATAGTTAAAGTACATGCAATCTTTGGCGGTAAAAACCCGCATCCAAATTATTTGGTTGGCGGTATGGCGGCACCGATAAATATGGATGAGCCGGGTACGATAAATATGGAAAGATTAAACTTTGTTCATCAGGTATTGAAAGATGCCAAGACTTTTGTCGATCAGGTTTACATTCCGGATGTGTTAGCCATTGCTCCTCAGTATTTAGACTGGGCAGCAATTGGAGGCGGATTACATAATTATTTGAGTTTTGGCGATCTACCGGTAAATGGTATAAACGACCCAAGTAGTTTTAAATTCCCTGCAGGGGCAATTTTAAATAGAGATCTTAGCAAAGTTCATCCGGTAAATCCTAAAGATGAAAGCGAAATCAAAGAGTTTATTAAACACTCATGGTATTCGTACGATGGCGGTGACGATGTTGGTTTACATCCGTGGAACGGAGAATCGAAAATGAATTATACCGGTCCGGAACCTCCATACGATCAGTTAAATGTTGAAGATAAATATTCATGGGTGAAAACTCCACGATGGAAAGGTCACGCTATGGAAGTAGGCCCACTTTCCAGAATGTTGGTAGGTTATGCTCTTAAAAGAGACGAATTTGTTGACATAATTGACAGTAGTCTGGCTAAACTTAATGCTCCTGTTGAAGCATTATTCTCTACTCTGGGAAGAACAGCTGCCCGTGCATTCGAGTCGGCATTGGTAGCAAACTGGGGATTGGAATTCTTTGATCAGCTTATCACTAATATCAAAAACGGAGATACCAGAATGGCAAACACCGAAAAGTGGGAACCATCTTCATGGCCGTCTGAGGCAAAAGGTATCGGATTTAGTGAAGCTCCACGTGGTGCTTTAGGTCACTGGATAAAAATTAAAGATGAAAAAGTTGATAATTACCAGATGGTGGTTCCTTCTACATGGAATTCTTCACCAAGAGATCATAAAGGACAAAGATCGAGTTATGAAGAATCTTTGATTGGTACTCCGGTTGCCGATCCGAAACAACCGGTAGAAGTATTGAGAACTATTCACTCTTTTGATCCGTGTATGGCCTGTGCCGTGCATTTATACGATGAGAAAGGTGAGTACAGGCATCAGTTGGAGATATTTTAACCCTTCGGCTACGTTCAGGGTAAATGAAACAATGATTGAATGATGAAATGAAGATATTATGGTAAGAACACAGATGAAACAACAGCACAGCAAAATGCGTAGAGTTTACGTATTTTCTGCACCTACCAGAACATTTCACTGGCTTAATGTTTTTGTTCTGGCTTTACTGATTCCTACCGGACTGATAATTGGAAATCCTCCTGCTCTGTTAATCGGGACCGATGCCAGCGCAAATTACTGGTTTGGATGGGTTCGCTTAATACACTTTTCGGCAGCATATATTTTTATCTTCAACTGGATTTTCAGGATCTACTGGTCATTTATGGGTAACAAATGGGAAGGATGGAGAAATTTTGTGCCTTATAACTGGAAATTTATCAAGGAAATAGGAAAGGTACTTAAGTACGATATTTTCCTTCACCGCACTAAAGAGCATATAGGTATTGGTCACAATGCACTTGCAGGAGCCTCATATTTTGGGTTATTCCTATTATCAATCGCTATCACCTTAACGGGTCTAGCTCTCTATGCTCCTATGAGCACCTACGAATTTTTGGCGGTATTTACCGTTGTAACCGACATGTTTGGAGACGAGATGACAGTACGATTCATACATCATATTTTGATGTGGCTCTTTGTCATTTTCACTGTAATACACGTATATCTGGTTCTGTTCCACGACTATGTGGAAGGACGGGGCGAAACTTCATCGATGGTTGGAGGATTCAAATACATCGAAGAAGATTGTCTGGAGGAAATGGAGTGTGAGCATGAGGAATAAAATAACTGTATAAGTAACCCTATATAGTAAATCAAGTTTATCTAAAACCCAATTAATTATAAATATTTAATATGAAAACAAAAAACACAATTATCAGAAGTTTAACCCTACTTGTCTTTATTATTTTCACTCTCAACAGCTGTGGAACAAAAGCACCCGTGGCAACAGATGTAAGTGCCGAAATTATTGAGGCAAATAAAGGTTTCTTAGAAGCATTCAATACCGGGAATGCAAAAGCTGTGGCCTCAAAATATACCTCAGATGCAAAGTTATACCCTACAAACAGAGATATTATTGAAGGAAAAGAAGCTATTGAAGCTTTTTGGAATGAGGGTATTAATATGGGAATAAAAAAAGCAGAATTAAATACCATATCTGCAAAAAGCTATGGAAGTTTTGCCATTGAAGAAGGAAGATATAAACTATTTGCCGAAGGTGATCAAATGATAGACCAGGGTAAATACATCGTTACCTGGAAAAAAGAAAACGGACAATGGAAATTGTATCAGGATATCTTTAACACAAGTAATCCTATACCACCTGCACCACCGGCACCTCCTGTAAGAGCCGCACTAAACGACACTGTTTGGGTAGTATGGAATCATATCAAAGCGGATAAGGTAGAACAGTTTGAAAATTATAATTTTAATATTTTAGAGCCTGCTACATCCGAATATTATCCAAAAATGAGAAATACAGTAAGATTCACCAGACCCGTTGAAGCGAACAAGGATGGAACATTTACTTATTTCTACATTATAGATCCGGCTACAAGCCCTGACGGCTATGATATGATGCTTCCCCTTACAGCTAAATACGGAGAAGAAAAAGCTATAGAATACCTGAAAATGTTTAAAGATTGTTTAGTTGACGGCAAACAGGAATGGGTAATTACAACCCAAACTAAATGGTAGTTATACATTTTAGACTTAAAACTTCTTAAATCAAAAATCGTTAATCCTTGTTCTTAAATCCAATATTGAACAAGGATTAACGAAATCGAAGATTCAACGGAGTTAATTTCGATTTTTGATTTGAAAATAATCCGCATCTTAACATGTAAACATCAACTCCAATAAAAAATTAAGTATATAAACAGGCTCAATGAAAAAAGATTTTTTTAACGAAAACATCAAAGAAGGGGATATTCTAATCCTTGGGGTCGGCAATTACCTTTTAGGCGATGAAGGTGTAGGCGTGCACTTCATAAAATATCTGGAAACTCAGGATCTGCCCGAAAACGTACATCTTCTCGACGGTGGAACGGGCGGATATTACCTAATGCCCTACATGGAAGGTTACAAGGCGGTGATTATGATCGACGCAACTATCGATGGAGAAAACCCCGGCCATTTCAGGATGATACGTCCCCGGTTCTCGACAGACTACCCGCCACAGTTAAGTGCACACGATATCGGACTAAAAGATATGATTGAAGGGATGATGCTATTAGACACTCTTCCTGATCTTTATTTACTTGCCGTTTCAATTATTGATTACGACAAATTATCCATCGAATTAACCGGAGAGATTGAAGATGCTTTCCCTGAAATGAAAAATTTAGTATTAAAACTTGTTAAGAATATAAATGTAACTCATAAGGAGCCTACACTGTAAAAAACCAGCATAAAGCTTTAATTCTCAACGATCTCTACAATAGTACTTACAGCTACTCTGTCATAAAGATCTATAACATCATCATTAAGCATCCTGATGCAACCATGAGATGCAGGGACTCCTATAAGTCCCTCTTCATTTGTACCATGTATGTATATCCTGCGTTCATATGAATCTACATTTCCTCCCAAATTCACTCCGGGCTCCAAGCCTCTTAACTGCAGGATTCTCGTAAGTACCAGATCCTCGTCTTCATCTGTTTTATCCTTATAAATTTCAGCTATTTTTCCGGTAGATTCTCTGCTAACGAAAATTGTTCCTATGGGCATTCCATCCCCTATTTTGTAGTCTATTTTATGTTTTCCCAAAGGTGTTTTCCGCGATCCTTTATGGGCTCCAATTCCATTTATTGATGTTGAGACCCTATAAACATTTAGGGTATCTCCCCGGTGAATCAGATAAAGATTCTGCTGCTTTATATTTACAACAATCTTTGCCTGCGAATAAGTATCTACCCCAAAAAAAGAGGTCAATATCAAAATCAAAGATGTTGTATATACGATCCTCATATATTAATTTTTCAATGACAAAACATCATTCCCACTTGGATTTTGGAATATTTTCAACCCAAACTCGTTAGCTACCGCAAACAGGTGATCAAAAATATCAGACTGAATACCTTCATAACTTACCCATGCAGTATCTGTAGAAAAACAATATACCTCGAGAGGCAATCCGAATTCTGTAGCCTGCAACTGGCGAACCATTAAGGTTTGCGACTTAGATATCAATTCGTGATTAATCAGATAGAGTTCTGCATATTTTCTGAATATCCCGATATTAGTCTGTATCCTTCCATTAATTATTAAATCGTTGTTTATAGCCTTCGATTTATTATGCTCCTCAATTTCAATTTCTTTTTGCTCTATGAAGTTTCTCAACAAATCGTATTTTCTAAAAAGTGTAATATCATCCTGTGTACAAAACCTTATCGTGTTAACATCAAAATTTATAGATCTTTTAATTCGCCTTACTCCTGCCTCCGACATTCCCTCCCAGTTTTTTACCGAAGATGAAATCAGAGCATATGTTGGTACAGAAGTAATAGTCTTATCCCAATTCTGAATCTTGGCCGACATAAGATTCAGCTCAATCAGCGGGCCGTCGGCGTTATAATTTGGTAACACTACCCAGTCGCCAATCTTAACCATTTTAGATACTGAGATTTGTATACTTGCAACAAATCCGAGTATTGTATCCCTGAAAACCAATATCAGAACAGCCATTAAAGCACCCAGAGTTCCGAAAATTGCTCCCAGATTCACTTTTAACAAAATAGAAATAGTAACAATCGCCGCAAAAACAACTATAACTATTTTAGTCAATTGGGAAAAACTTTGTACTGCAATCGACACATACTTGTCTTCTCCCCTACTCAGTTCTGTCAACGAAGAAATGATACTCATTAAAACCATCACGATAATCCAAACCAAAGCAAAGTCGGTAACCTTATCTACTGTTTCAACAAAGGAATCATACTTTCCGAAAAACATAGGAACGAAGTAATCAATAAGAGCTATCGGAACAACATGGGCTACGTTATCAAAAACATGGTTCTCCAGAAAAACATCATCCCATTTCGCTTTAGTTTTTCTAATCAGTTTATCAACAGCAGCAAGAATAAATTTCTTCGCCAGCTTATCGAGCAGGATTATTATAAATACGACTACGATTAACCCCACAGTTACGATTATTGGCTCAACCCAACCGGAAGGAACACTTGAATTTTCCAATGTGGAAACTATCCAATCATTTATCTTGTTAGAATCATTTAGCTGCATATAAAAAAAAGAGTTTCAGTTTATAATTAAGACCCTAAAGTTAATCAATTGTTTTATTAATTCATCTGAACAATATATATGTTTCGGTCTGTCACACCTAAATAACAAGTAAACACACAACAACACATCTTTGGTTTTCAAAGGATTATCATTAACTATCCGAGTTAATCATAATGTCACTTTGGCAGAATTGCTTTTTGGAATAATTTTTGTTTCTTTGATCGTCAAATTAAAAGAAAGAATATGAGTTTAATAAAATCATCTAACCCGGCTTTCGGGGATAAAATCTGGAAGAACGTTGATTTCGTGCAAAGTGCTCCTATGACCTTGCAGGGAACGGTAAATAAAACACTAATTTCTTTAATTCTCGTTGTTGCTTCTGCGGCTTATACCTGGGATTTATTTATGCAGGGAGGAAACGTAAACGGAATAATGATGGGTGGTTTCATCGGAGGATTTATTCTGGCGATGGTAACAATCTTTAAAAACGATTGGGCTAAAGTTACGGTTCCATTATACGCATTGTTCGAAGGAGCGGCCTTAGGCGGGTTATCTGCTATGTTTGAGCTTAAATATCCGGGGTTGCCAATGCAGGCCGTTGCGTTAACTTTTGGAACATTCGCAGTAATGCTTTTTGCTTATAAAGCCGGAGTAATAAGAGCTACAGATAAATTCAGATCTATCATAACATCAGCAATCGGAGGAATATTTTTGGTTTATATGATTAGCTGGATTATGTCGTTTTTCGGATCAACATCTTTTATCTATGGAAATTCATTAATGTCGATTGGTTTTTCTGTATTGGTAACAGGAATTGCTGCTTTCAGTTTGATTCTGGACTTTGATTTCATCGAAAAGGGAGTAATGCAGCAACTGCCTAAAAAATATGAATGGATGGGAGCCTTTGGTCTACTGGTAACTTTAATATGGTTATACATAGAAATACTAAGACTACTATCTAAGATTTCAAGCCGAAATTAAAAAATAAAAATACAGGTATAAAAAAACCGGGTTTTATTCAAACCCGGTTTTTTTAATATTTTTTATTGCAAAGTAATCCTACATATGAGCCTCAAGCTTTGCTGCTAAAACTTCTTTTGGAGCTACACCAACCTGCTTATCTACAACTTTACCTCCCTTGAAAACCAACAAAGTAGGGATATTTCTGATTCCCAATGCTGATGACACTGCAGGGTTATTATCTACATCAACCTTTCCGATTACTGCTTTCCCGTCGTATTCTTTAGCCAACTCCTCTACAATTGGAGCAACCATTCTACAAGGTCCGCACCATGCAGCCCAAAAATCGATCAATACTACCTTGTCCGATTGAATAACCTCTACCTCGAAATTTGCATCTGTTATTTCTAAAGCCATAATAATTTATTTTCTATTGTTATATCCAAAATTCAAGCAGCAAATTTAAGAATTTTTTTTACCATCGCCAGCAATTTTCCACCTAGTTTTAATTGTATTTATTTATCTGATAATAAAGTTGTTTGATATAATTATTTGGGCGCTCCTTTGTCGATGAAAAATCGACAAAGTCAGGCTTTCGCCTATATCTTTTTGTCTTTCAGCTTCTATTTTAGAATTAATCATTGCAGAAATAAAAAGACAAAAAGGATGCCGGCTCTATCCTTAGCGCTCCGGGATGAATACTAAAAGAGAGCTTTTTGGTTCTCTTTTAGTATTCTCAAGACCGGAGTAAAAGGATGTGAAACAACCCTTAGCGCTCCGGGATGAATACTAAAAGAGAGCTTTTTGGTT
>JBDLJM010000111.1 GCA_039714315.1 Bacteroidota bacterium
TTTTTCAACGGTTGCCTGCCTACCGTCAGGCAGGCTCGCTGAAATAATATTCACTGAGCATCCAAAATGTAAAATTATGCCAGCGAAGTAACCTCCTAGCGTCGGTTTAGAATTCATACACCTACATAAACCCTTCAGGAGGCAACTCATCCATCTCCTCTTCCTCTGCCTGATTAATCTCCACACCTTCTTTGAGTATAACAGCTTTATTATCCCTGCCTTCAATAATCACGGTAAGATATTCGTCAAACTCAATATGGCGGAGAAATTCATCCTCATATACAGCCTCTTTATTGTTTAAATAATCAATATCATAAAAACCATCTTTGATAAATGGATTAATCGTAAAATACCCAACCTTAAATGAGGTTAAATTCTGAAAAAAATGCGTTCCCTGACTAGGGTCTATCCTAAAATTCTCCAATCCTGACTCAACAATTACTTTTGCTGATGATATTTGCGACCAGGTAACCGGAATTCCCAACCACGGATCACTCGAACCCCACCTTCCGGGACCTACCAGGATATACTGCTTCCCTTCCTCTTCAAATTTCTTATTTATTTTTTCTACAGCCTCTGCTATATTTCTTGTAGCTGCCGAATTAAAACTTTCCGGCTTAACATACACAAAATCCTTTATATGATCGTACTTCCCGTTTCCTAATGCCGATTCGGAATAGATTATACTATCATCCAAATTCAAATTATTAGGAACAATATTGATCACATCATTACTTTCAACAATGGGCCTGATTTGCAGGAAACTAAATATTTTATTCTGTCCCTTGGGTACATCCAGATTAACTGCAAACTCCATCTCTATCGGATTTCGCATTTCACGCTGCCCGATCATTAATAAATCGTGTAAAATATCAGCCAATGGGAAAGTGTTATATTTCAACACATTATCGAAAGTAATCACCCTTAAACCATCAGTATTAACTCCGGGTCTGATTGTATTATTCTGCAAATCGTATGTTGAAGCTACAAACTTTAATGAACCGTGTTTTTCGGCCTGTTTAATTCGTATTCTGATTTTATTCACCGCCTCACTGGTAGAAACCTGGTAACTCTTAGGATCTAAATCTAATCCGAAAAAGTATTTTTGGGTATCACGCTGTGTTGTTCCGGGCGAAGTAAGCTGTAACACCTTTTTGGGGTGCGACGGAGAAAATCTCAGAGTTCTTCCTCCCCCAACAATTATTTCACCTAATCCTAAAGCTACATTGGCAATTCCCTCTTTGGCCTTCTCATTCCCGATTGGATAAAAGTTTATGGATCGGGCCACACCCGAAATATTGGGATAGTATACATTACCATATTCTTTCCCGGTAACTTCCTGTAAAATAACGGCCATCTTATCCTCATCCAGACTATGCGAAGTTGCTTTTATATACGCTTTACTATCCACATAGAACGACGATGCCATCACCGATTTTACGGCATTCGAAACCATCTCTACCATTTTATCCATATCATCCTTAGCATAAGGAACCATATACGTGGCAAACACTCCGGCAAAAGGCTGATAATGCGAATCTTCTAAAACACTTGAGGAACGAACAGCCACCGGACGGTCAGAAACACTTAAAAATACTCTTATATCTTCCATTACCCAATCCGGAAGATCGTGAGTAATAAACTTATCCAGGATTTCCTGATCACTCAGATCTTCCTGAATTACAAATTCAAAAAGATCATTACTTTCCATAAATTCATCAAAAACCTGAGTACTTAGCACTACAGTCCTCGGAATAGAAATAGTGATTCCCGGATATTTTGCAAAAAGCTTATGTCTCTTCAGGAAAGAATCTACAAATGCCAGTCCCCTTCCTTTTCCTCCCAGTGCCCCCTCTCCTATTCGTGAGAAACCGAGAAATTCATCATATTTATTACCGTTAAATTTTGCAATTACACCACGAGACCTGAATATCCTACAACTTTTTATCGCCTCAACAAGATACTCCCTAACGTGATCGTTTTCATCAAAATCTTCAAACTCTATATCACTAAAAAGATTAGCTATCGGAAATAGCGCACGAGACTTTAACCATTTCGAGAAAGAATTCCTCTTAGCGTGATAAACTATAGATTCCATTGACACATAGCGTATTTTCTTCTGCAAACTTTTAAGATCGGTTGCAATATCCACCACTTTACCTTGCTTAGGATCCCAAAACTCAAAGTTCCCGAACGAAAAATATTCCGTAATAAACTTTTTCAGCTCAATCGAAAGACGTTCCGAATGTTTATACAAAAATTTAATTCCTAAATCTTCTGCTATATAGCCATTCTTTTTATCGGATGACTGTAACAAAAAAGGAAAATACTTATCCCTTTTTCGTACGTGTTCAGCTAAATAAAAACCGGCTCTCGGATCCTTAACACCATTTTTAAAATAGCTTACATCAGAAATAACCCCCAGTAGATTGTGCTTATACTTCTCAAAAATTGCTACACCATCTTCATAATTAGTTGCCAGAAGAATTTTTGGTCTACCTCTCATCAGTATCATTGCCCTGTGCTCATTCAAACCTTCGGTCATAAATGTACGTGCCTGAGTAAGGATGATTTTATAGAAACTGGGCAGATAGTTAGAATAAAATCTAAGAGAATCCTCAACAAGAAGAATAGCCTGAACACCTACTCCGAGAATATCACGTTCAGCATTCATGGAGTCCTCCGCTAGTTTAATAATAGCAAGAAAAATATCAACATTCCCACTCCAGTGGAATACATAGTCTATTGAGCTTGTATCTTCCCTGTCCAGTCTTTCCCTCAGCTCAGTTGAATAGTGACTCAACGCCGCAATCGGAACAGTTGGATAGAAATCTTTTATCTGACCGGCCACTTCGAACGATCTTTTACTCCCCGCATCTAACCACGTAATTACCAAGTCTATTTTTTCAGACTCCAAAATCCTGAGAGCCCTCTTACCTGAGTTAGCGTGTAAAAATGTTGGCGGATACCGAAGGTTTAAATCAACGTACTCGTTAAATATTTGCTCATCGATTCTACCATCCTCTTCAAGCATATAAAAGTCATAATTAGAACAAATTATTAAAACCTTGTATATGCGATTTTGCATTAATCGTTTAAATGCAACCTCTCCAAACTGGTACGTTTTTAAATCCGGAAGTTTCTTTTTTAACATCTGACTGAAATCTAAGTTAAGCGAATGCAATTTAATAAATACTCCTTCAATTATATATAGTTACTTTATATTTCCTGAATAAAAAAGATTAACTAAATTTGCCCATTATTAAAACACGCTTAATCTTTAATTTCAGATAAGAGTATTTTTATAAAAACATAACACAACTTAATTCAAAAAAATGTCAGTTATTCCTGTTGAGCCGGAACCTAAGTTATTTGCTGCCAGAGGTAGCATGGAACTTGCAAAAAAAATTGCAAAACACTACGGAAAAGATCTTGGTAAGGTATCTATTTCTGAATTTAGTGATGGAGAATTCCAACCTTCATTCGAAGAAACTGTTAGAGGAGGACGAGTATTCCTTATTGCATCTACTAATCCACCCTCAGATAATTTAATGGAACTATTACTGATGATTGATGCGGCTAAGAGAGCATCTGCAAAAAAGATTACAGTTGTAATGCCATATTTTGGATGGGCACGTCAGGACAGAAAAGACAAACCCAGAGTTCCGATTGGAGCTAAAATGGTAGCAAATTTATTAATAGCTGCCGGTGCTACGAGAGTAATGACAATGGATCTTCACGCCGACCAAATTCAGGGATTCTTCGAAGTACCTGTTGATCATCTTTTTGCATCAACCATATTTTTACCATATCTGGAGAATCTGAACCTTGAGGATCTGACTATTGCATCACCTGATATGGGTGGTTCGAAAAGAGCACATGCCTATGCTAAACAAATGCAGTCTGATGTAGTTATTTGCTATAAACAGCGTAAAAAAGCCAATGTGATAGACAAAATGGAAGTGATTGGCGAAGTAAAAGGCAAAAATGTTGTGCTGGTCGACGATATGATCGACACCGGAGGAACTATTGTTAAAGCCGCAGAAATGATGCTGGAAAAAGGCGCTAAAAGCGTGCGTGCTATGATAACACACCCTATTTTATCAGGCCCGGCCCACGATAGAATTCGCAACTCTGTATTAGAGGAATTAATCGTCACGGATACAATACCTCAAAAAGAGGAGAATAACAAAATAAAAGTGCTATCTTGCGCCCCCTTATTTGCTGACGTAATGAAGCGTGTTCACAACTACGATTCAATCAGCTCTAAGTTTATTATGTAAGTATTTTTTATTAATTATATATATTTTAAAATGAAGTCGATAACAATTAAAGGCCAGGTAAGAGAAAGCGTGGGAAAAAGAGCTACTAAAGCCCTACGTAATGCTGAGCAGGTACCTTGTGTTGTTTACGGAGGAGAAACTTCTGTACACTTTGCAGCACCAGCTAAATCATTCAAAAACGTTGTTTATACAGCTGATGCTCTTACAGTAAACATTGAATTGGAAGGACAAGATCCAATTAACGCTGTATTGCAAGACATCCAGTTTCACCCTTTAACAGACGCGATTCTTCACATTGATTTCTATCAGTTGTTCGAAGATAAAGAGGTTGTAATGGACATTCCTACTAAATTGATTGGGAATTCTATTGGAGTTATGAATGGTGGTTCACTACGTCATAACTTACGTAAACTTAAAGTTAAAGCTTTACCGGCTAATCTTCCGGATTTAATCAATGTTGATATTACTAAATTGAGAATTGGAAGTAAAGCAACTGTTGGTCAGTTAGAAGCAGAGAATTTTGCTATCATGCACAGCGATAACGTTGTTGTTGCACAGGTGAAAATATCTCGTAACGCAACTGCAACGGATGAGGAAGAAGAAGGAGAAGAAGCTGAAACTGAAACTACAGAAGCAGCAGAATAAGAAACAACCGTTTTTTATAAAATTTAAAGGCACTCTATTTTTTAGGGTGCTTTTTTTGTGATTTTTTTTGGCCGGCCCGCCTGCCAAAAATTAATCTCTCCAACTCAGAATCCATCAATATTCACTAAATAACCCTAACTTTGCAAAAATTAAATTTATAATGGCAGAAAAAGGAAGAATCGAAACTGATTCAATTTTCGGGATACGTCCTATCATAGAAGGGATAAACGCTGGAGTAACGTTTGATAGAATCTTTATCCAAAAAGGATTAAAAGGCGATTTAATTTCAGAATTAAAAGATTTAATCAAAAAACACTCTATAGAATCAAAAACTGTTCCTGTTGAAAAGTTAAACAGGTTAACCCGCAAAACCCATCAGGGAGTATTTGCCTTTATTTCGCCGGTAGATTTCATTACTTTAGATGAATTGGTATTACAAACTCAGGAAAGTGGAGCAAACCCTCTTTTCGTTATCCTTGATCAGATTACAGATGTTCGAAATTTTGGTGCTATTGTAAGAACTGCCGAATGCACAGGAGTAAACGGGATAATAATTCCTAAACAAGGCTCTGCTCCGGTAAGTGCCGATGCTATGAAAACTGCAACAGGAGCAATCTTTAACGTCCCTATTTGTAAAGTAGACAACTTAAAAGATACTGTATACTACATGCAGTCATCGGGCATACAGGTAATAGCTGCAACCGAAAAATCAAACGATTTCATTTACGATGTTGATATGTCAGGACCAACAGCAATTGTAATGGGTAACGAGCAAAAAGGAATAACTCTCGGAATGCAAAAAATCGCAGATCGCAAGGCAAAGCTCCCAATACTTGGCGATATAAAATCGCTTAATGTATCCGTTGCCTGTGGAGCAGTTTTATATGAAGTTGTAAGACAGAGAATGTAATACCATCTATGAGTTGAATTGACCGTAATAAAACGAATCTTATTACCTTACTCTTCAAAATAAAATTTAACCGTCTAGGCTGAGCCAAGATGCTGAAATTTTCTTTATCGATTAAGGCAAAAATCTTTCTGTTTTATTTTACAGTAAATTCAAATAATAAATGATATAATTCATTTTTAAAATGATAGGAGACGCTTATATTTTTAACGGTAGATTACTTGAAATAGATGATCAGCCGATAAAACTAAATTCAAAAAACAGTACTGTTGTTTACGAAGTTTTTACCTGGGAAAACAACAGTGCTGTTTTCTTTGATGAACATTATAAACGATTACTAAAATCTGTAGAGTTAAAAAAACTCAACAGTAAAAATATACCCTGTAAAGAAGAATTTTTGAATCATACCACAAAACTAGCTAACGCAAACCGTTTTGTGAAGAATAATATCCGCCTCGACTTAATCTTTTCAGAAGACAAATTCAATCATTACTTATTGTACTTCACAAAATCAATATTCCCAACAGAACTACAATATAAGAATGGTGTAAATGTTGGCTTATGTTTTGGCGAAAGAAAAATTCCGAATGCAAAAATTGCAAATAGCAAAATTCGAAGAATTGCTAATGAAAAAATTGCTGACAATAATTTATTCGAAGTATTATTGGTCAATTCTGAAAATATAATTACAGAAGGAAGCAGGTCAAATATTTTTTTTGTGAAAAATAACACAATCTACACTTCAAAAGTAAAAAGAGTACTAAATGGTGTAACCAGACAAAAAGTTATAGAAATTGCCAATAAAATTAATATTGAAGTTAAGGAAACAGATATAAAGCTCGAAAATATATCAGAATATGAAAGTGCTTTTCTTACCAGTACTGCTATGATTGTTTTGCCCATTTCTAATATAGAAAATATCAGGCTCTCAGTAAAAAATAAAATTATAGAAAAGCTCTATTCCTCTTTCTTAGGCTTATAATGATATTTCACAGGCTTGTGACTTAACTTATCGGGGATATTTTTTACTTCTTCCTCTATTTTATCCCTTCGGCTATGCTCAGGGTAAACTTTTCTCTTTTGTCCTTCATCTTTTATCTTTTGTCTTTCATCTTTTATCTTTTGTCTTTCATCTTCCTCCTCACCGGCTTTTAAAGCCAAATCTTCAAGATATTTTTCATGCTCGGTTAATTCACGCTCTTCATCTTCCCAGTGATAACTCTTTTTACGTGGCCCTATCTTTCTGAAAACAATTGCCAATAACAATCCGACCAAGGCTCCGGATAGATGGCCTTCCCATGAAACCTCAACTTTATTTGGAAATATTCCCCAAACCATGCTTCCATACAGGAATGTAACTATTAAAGATATAGCCATCAGCTTTGGATGTTTTCTGATTACACCGCTAAAAAACAAAAATGAGGCTAAGGCATATATAACACCACTGGCACCAATATGGTAACTGTTACCTCTTCCAATAAACCACGTAAGCATACCGCTAATTACCCACGAAAAAATAAGAACCCTCCAGGCAATGGGCTTATAAAAATAAAACAGTGCCATCGACAATAAAAACACCGGAATAGAATTGTTAAACAAATGGGTTGTATCGCCATGCAGAAAAGGTGAAAAAATCACCCCTCTAAGTCCTGAAAAGCTTTGAGGTTTTACTCCAAATACTGCCAAATCAAGACCAAACTTGTATTCCGCCCATTTCACCAGCCACAACAACAACACAAAATACAATGGTATTGTGAAGTATGAATTATTGTTATGTTGGATTTCGTTTGTCATTTGCATTAAATTCCCTCAAATATAAAACTTTTTTACACGATTGTTTTTCGAAAAAACACCGGAACTCACATTTATACCTTTTTGGATTTGAATTTACTGTAAAATAAAGTAAAAAGATTTGTTTTATTACGGTCAATTCAATTGCAAAACGGTATTTCAATTACTAATTTTGAAAAGTTCTCATAAGAAACCATTAAACAGTTAAACAATAATGAATAATCAACCTCTTGCAGAAAGGTTACGCCCCAAAACTCTGGACGATTATATTAGTCAGGATCATTTAGTTGGAAAATCAGGTGTCTTACGTCAGGTATTAGCGAGTGGTTTGATTCCTTCAATGATATTTTGGGGACCACCCGGAACAGGAAAAACAACTTTAGCGCAGATTATTTCCGAACAGTCGAACAGACCTTTTTTCACTCTATCGGCTATCAACTCCGGAGTAAAAGATATCAGAGAGGTAATCGACAAAGCAAAAAAATCATCCGGATTATTCACCGCTAAAAACCCCATTTTATTTATTGACGAAATTCATCGTTTCAGCAAATCCCAACAGGATTCGCTTTTGGGAGCTGTCGAAAAAGGCTGGGTGACACTAATCGGTGCTACTACCGAAAACCCTAGTTTCGAAGTAATTCCCGCGCTATTATCCAGGTGTCAGGTTTATACTCTAAACTCATTTTCGAAAGAGAACCTGATAGAAATGTTAGACCGTGCAATTAAGCAGGATGAGTTAATTCAGAAAAAAGATATTGCAATTAAGGAATATGATGCTTTACTGAGACTATCGGGAGGTGATGGAAGAAAATTACTGAACATATTTGAATTGCTGATAAATTCGGCTGTTGATAATAAAATCGAGATAACTAACGAGCTGGTAAAAAGTAAAATTCAGACCAAAGCAGTTAGATACGACAAAACAGGAGAACAGCACTATGATATTATTTCGGCCTTTATTAAATCAATAAGAGGTTCCGATCCTAATGCGGCAGTATACTGGCTGGCAAGGATGATTGAAGGAGGTGAAGATTTAAAATTCATCGCACGCAGGTTGATAATACTGGCTTCGGAAGATATAGGTAATGCCAACCCAAATGCACTTTTGCTGGCTAACAATACTTTTCAGGCAGTAAATGTAGTAGGCTTTCCCGAGAGTAGAATTATTCTTAGTCAGTGTGTTACCTATATGGCATCTTCTCCAAAGTCGAACGCCGCATATCAGGCTATAAATGAAGCACAGCAATTAGTGAAACAAACCGGAGATCTGGAAATTCCGATTCACCTACGCAACGCACCTACAAAACTGATGAAGGATTTAAATTATGGCAAAGACTATTTATATCCTCACTCATATCAAAACAATTTTATTCCACAGGAATATATGCCTGATGAGATAAGAGGAAAAAAATTATATGAACCAGGTAACAATCAGGGAGAAAATAAACTCCGACAATATTTAAAAGGAATGTGGCAGGAGAAATATAAATATTAACAGCTTTGAACTTTGAACTTGATCCAGGGTACACTTTTATCTTTCCTGCCTGACTGAGTCACGCAGGCAGGTATCTTTTATCTTTTGTCTTTTATCTTTTTACTTAAACAATGGCCGGCATTTATATACACATACCTTTTTGTAAACAACGTTGCTACTATTGCGACTTTCACTTTACTACATCCTTAAAAAATAAGGACGCGATAATTAATGCCATAATTTTTGAGTTAGAATCCCGAAAAACGGAACTAAATGAATCAATAAAGACAATATATTTTGGAGGAGGAACTCCTTCCATATTAAACACTTCAGATCTGGAGAAAATTCTCAATGCAATATATAATAACTACAGGGTTATTTCTGATCCTGAAATAACCATTGAGGCAAATCCCGACGACATTACACTGGATAAAGTAAAAGAGATTAAGCAAACTCCTATAAACAGATTCAGTGTTGGAATCCAGTCATTTCATCAAAAAGATCTGGAATTCATGAATAGGGCACATAACAAAGTTCAAGCCGATAATTGCATTCCTTTAATTCAGGATGCGGGATTCAACAACATTACTATCGACTTAATATATGGCTTACCTAATCAGAGCAAACAGGAATGGATATATAACCTGAATAGAACTTTTGAACTGAATATACCTCACATTTCAGCCTACGCATTAACTGTTGAAGAAAAAACACCGCTAAATGCTCTTATCAGAAAAGGCAAATATCCTAACGTTTCGGACGAGAAGGCTTTTGACGACTTTAAAATCCTGATCGACAAAACTAAAGAACAGGGTTTTATTCAATATGAGATATCTAATTTTGGAAAAAAGGGCTATTTTTCTAAACACAACAGTTCGTATTGGCAAGGAGAAAAATACATGGGAGTAGGACCGTCGGCACACTCTTTCGACGGTAATTCCAGAAGATGGAATTTTGCAAATAACAAAAAATATCTCGAAAACCTGCTAACTGACAGTTACTTTGAAACAGAAAAACTTAGCACCAAAGACAGATTTAACGAATATATAATGACCGGACTCAGGACCATTTGGGGTATTTCATTAGATAAAATCGAAAAGGAATTTGGCACAATATATTCAAATGAGCTGAAGAGAAAAATCAGTCTTTATATCGATAGAGGACAAATGTCGGTTAAAGGAAATGTAATTACAATATCAGAAAATGCCAAATTCCAAACTGACGGCATCAGCGCTGACCTATTTACTGAATAGTCTGTTTCCGGAAAAATAAAAAAACGAGCTTAAGGCCGCTCTCAACTCTAAAATATTCTGCTTTCGCCCTTTCAGGGCTTATACCATCTACAACTTAAAACTACTGTAATAAAACGAATCTTTTGGCTTTAGT
>JBDLJM010000112.1 GCA_039714315.1 Bacteroidota bacterium
ATGAAATTTACAGAATATAAAGGATTAGATTTACCTAAAGTTGCTGAAGAGATCTTAGGATTTTGGGAAGAGAATAAGATTTTTGATAAGAGTATGGAAAGTCGTGAGGGTAAAGAGTCTTACGTATTTTTCGAAGGTCCGCCATCAGCGAATGGTATGCCGGGAATTCACCATGTAATGGCCCGTACAATAAAGGATTTATTCTGTCGTTTTAAAACTCTTCAGGGATATCAGGTAAACCGTAAAGCAGGATGGGACACCCACGGTCTTCCTGTAGAACTAGGTGTTGAAAAAGAGCTTGGAATTACAAAGGTAGATATTGGAAATAAAATTTCTGTAGAAGACTACAACAATGCCTGCCGTAAAGCAGTAATGAAATATACAGATGTATGGAACGATCTTACCCGTAAAGTTGGTTACTGGGTTGATATGGAAGATCCGTATGTTACCTACACTAATAAATACATTGAGTCTGTTTGGTGGCAATTGGCATCACTTTACAAAAAAGGACTTATATACAAAGGATATACTATCCAACCGTATTCGCCTAAAGCCGGTACGGGGCTTAGTTCGCACGAGTTAAATCAACCGGGATGTTACCGCGATGTTACCGATAATACAGTCATTGCCCAGTTCAAGGCGATACCTTCTACATATACCGATGTACTAAAAGATGTTGAAGGTGATGTAAATTTCCTCGCATGGACAACAACTCCATGGACTTTACCGTCGAACACAGCTCTTACTGTTGGAAAAAAGATTGATTATTTACTTGTAAAAACTCTTAACCAATACACATTCGAGGAAACTCAGGTTGTATTGGCAAAAGATTTATTCCTGAAATATTTTACTGCACCTGCAACACATGAAATCACTGCAGGAGCACACCATTTTCCTCACCCTGAAGGAATGAGTAAAGATGAGCCTATCGTTAAAAAAGGCAAAATTCAACAATACGAAATTATCAAAGAATTTAAAGGTGCCGACATATTAGGCGTTCACTATGAACAATTATTACCGTTTGCGCAACCATACAAAGATGCTGATAAGGCTTTCCGGATTATTCCCGGTGATTTCGTAACTACCGAAGATGGTACAGGAATTGTGCATACGGCTCCTACTTTTGGTGCTGATGATGCCCTGGTAGCTACAAATGCAGGTGTTCCCGGATTGTTGGTACTTGACGAAAACGATAATCCTGTTCCTCTGGTAACTTTGGAAGGTAAGTTCTCTGAACACATGGGAGAATTTGCAGGAGAATATGTGAAAAATGAATATTATAGCGATGGAGACGCACCGGACAAGTCTGTTGACGTTCGCTTAGTTATAAAATTAAAAGAAGAAAATAAGGCTTTCAAAGCCGAGAAATATGTTCACTCCTACCCGCATTGCTGGCGTACAGATAAACCTGTTCTATACTATCCGTTAGATTCATGGTTTATTAAGGCTACAGATGTTAAAAAACGTATGAGCGAACTTAATGATACCATTAACTGGAAACCTGAATCAACAGGTACAGGACGTTTCGGAAACTGGCTCGAAAATGCCAACGACTGGAACCTGTCCCGTTCACGTTACTGGGGTATACCACTACCTATCTGGCGTACAGAAGATGGCAGTGAAGAAATAATGGTTGAGTCTGTTGAAGAACTTAAGGCCGAAATGCAGAAAGCAGTTGAAGCGGGAGTAATGGACAAAAACCTTTTCGAAGAGTTTGAAGTGGGTAATATGAGTAGTGACAACTACGAAAAAATAGACCTTCACAAACACATAGTCGACAATATTACTTTGGTTTCAAAATCGGGTAAGGCAATGAAGCGCGAAGCAGATCTTATCGACGTTTGGTTCGATTCCGGGTCGATGCCTTATGCCCAGTGGCACTATCCTTTCGAAAACAAAGAAATGATCGATGACAACAAGTCATTCCCTGCCGATTTTATCGCCGAAGGAGTTGACCAGACTCGTGGTTGGTTCTATACTCTACATGCAATAGCAACCATGAACTTTGATTCTGTAGCCTACAAAAATGTAGTTTCAAACGGACTTGTATTAGACAAGAACGGACAAAAAATGAGTAAACGTCTCGGAAATGGTGTTGATCCGTTTGCGACGATTGAGAAATATGGTTCTGATGCTACACGTTGGTATATGATTACTAATGCTCAGCCCTGGGACAACCTGAAATTCGATGTTGACGGAATAGATGAGGTACGCAGAAAATTCTTCGGAACAATTTACAACACCTATAATTTCTTCGCATTGTATGCCAATATCGATGGTTTTGATTATTCTGAAGCCGATATAGAAAATCGCCCGGAACTTGACCGTTGGATACTTTCTGAATTAAACACTTTGATAAAAGTAGTTACTGAAAGTATGGAAAAATACGAGCCAACTCAGGCAGGACGTGCAATTCAGAATTTCGTAACTGAAAACTTAAGTAACTGGTTTGTTCGTTTAAGCAGAAGAAGATTCTGGAAAGGAGATTATCAGGATGATAAAATTTCGGCATATCAAACACTATACACATGTTTGAATGCAGTTGCTAAACTTTCATCTCCAATTGCTCCATTCTTTATGGATAAATTGTATAAAGATCTTAATGCTGCCACAGGTAAAGAACAATTCGAATCGGTACACCTTGCTGATTGGCCAACATATGATGCAAGCCATGTAAATGCCGACCTGGAAGAACGAATGCACAAAGCACAGACAATTACTTCTATGGTTTTGAGTTTACGTAAAAAAGATCAGATTAAAGTTCGTCAGCCTCTACAAAAGATCATGGTTCCTGTTTTGGATGAGAAAACCAAAACACAAATAGAAGCTATCTCAGATCTGGTATTAGCCGAGGTTAATGTTAAGGAAATAGAACTTCTTTCGGATGCTTCAGGTATTTTGGTAAAAAGCATTAAACCAAACTTTAAAGCCTTAGGCCCTAAATTTGGTAAGGAAATGCGTTTTGTAGGCCAGGCTATTGCTAAATTCGGACAGGAAGATATTGCCGAAATAGAAAAAAATGGAACAAAAGATATTGAAGTAAACGGAAAAAAAGTTAGTTTAGCGCTCGCCGAAGTGGAAATCACTACTCAGGACATCGAAGGATGGACAGTAGCTAACTACAACGGACTTACTGTTGCACTTGATGTTACTATTAGCGAAGAGTTAAAATCGGAAGGAATTGCCCGTGAAGTTGTAAACAGGATTCAAAACCTCAGAAAAGATTCAGGTTTCGAAGTTACTGATCAAATTCATGTGGAATTGGAAAGAAATGAAATTCTGGAAAAAGCAGTTTCTAACAACTCTGAATATATAAAAAGTGAAACATTAACAAAACAACTCGATTTTGTAGACAACATAGAAGAGGGATACTTAATTGAGTTTGATGAAATTAATACTAAAATAAAACTAACCAGAATATAGCCTTGTATTGCAAACGTTTTAGTTGTATATTCAAGGATGTTATTTTGAATGCATATTTAACAAAAACTTAAGCCTATGAAAGCCTCAGATATTAAAGAAAGATACTCTGATGAGGATTTAGAAGAATTCAAAACTCTGATAGAGGAAAAAATAGTAAAAGCAGAACACGATTTAAACATAATTAAGCAATCTTACTTAAATGACTTAAACAACGGGACTGATGATACATCTCCTACCTTTAAGGCATTCGAAGAAGGGGCCTCAACTATGTCGAAAGAAGCTAATGCACAACTGGCTGCAAGACAGGAGAAATTTATTCGCGATTTGAATAATGCTCTTCTGAGAATACAAAACAAAACTTACGGTATATGTAGAGTTACCGGAAAGTTAATCAACAAGGAACGCTTAAAATTAGTTCCGCATGCAACTTTAAGTATAGAAGCTAAAAGAATGCAATAAACAAAATAAAAAAGCTGACTATTTCTAGTCAGCTTTTTTTATGTCTTATACAATCACTTCCTGATAACTTAAAACAGGTATGCCAAATTAATTGTAAAAGATTTGTTATTGGCTACGTTATCGTATTCGTATACCTCCGTAAGTCCCATATCATAATTTAGTGAAATTTGTAAATCATTTATCGACACAGGTATTATTACACCAAGCTCCATTGATAATCCATAATCCATATTTCTTGCCTGATCTTTAATATCGGTTGACCCATTGTCAATTTCGGATGATGTATAGGCAATTTCGGAACTGGCATCAAGCAGTATTCCTGCATATGGCCCGGTTGCCAAGAATACTTTACTTGTTTTTACAGGAATTGAAAATTCTGCTTTAACAGGAATAATAAGGTAATTAAATTCATCTGTTTGATCGTAATTAATATCTTCTTCAATTATGTTTACTGTTCTCCCTTTTTGCGAATAAAGTAAGTCTCCTTTTAGTGCAAACAAGTCGTTAAATTCGTTTCTAACTGTTAATCCAACTTCGTAACTAACGTGTATATCCTCATTATCATAAAAATTTGCTAACTCCGATTGTGTAGATCCACCTACACCAATCTTTGGTCCAAATTGAAATTGTCCGTACATAATATTTGTCGTGAATATTAACGACATAACTAATACTAAATGCTTTGCTCTTATCATTATATTATTTATTTGTCAGCTAATTCATTTTCAATTAAAAGATCTGAGGTGCTTCCAATAGAGAATTTGATTTTTAATCGCTGCGTAAAGTGAATCCGCTGTTTTATTAATTATGATGCAAAGGTGTGAGTTGAAAATATATTAGGTCTTGATATAGATCAAGAAATAGAAAAGATGAAATCGGCAATAAATTATTTTTTGGCTCTTAATCTGCTTAATGTTTCGGGTGTAATGCCTATAAAAGAAGCTATATGTATTAATGCTACACGTTTAAAAATCCTTGGGTAATCTTTTAGAAGAGAATCATATCGTTCCTTGGCTGTTTGAAATTTTAGAGCGAAAGTATAATCAACAATAGTTCTGGTAATTTCATAGGTTGTATGAAAGGCAAGTTTGGCAAAGTCGTGGTTTTTCTTCAATAAATTATCCATTTCATTAATGTGAAGAGAATATACAACAGAATCTTCGAGCAATTCACAATTATCGCGTGTAGTTTTTTTATTGTAAAAACTGTCTATAGCAGTAAAAAAGCTATTCTCCTTAAAAAACATTGCAGTTACCTCCTTGCCACTTTGAGAATAATAGAACATGCGGGCCAAACCACTTTCAATAAAATATATATGCTTACAAATCTCTCCCTGTTTAAATATAGATTCACCCTTCGAATATTCTTTTTTCTTAAATGCAGTACTGAATTCTTTTTCAGATTCAGAAGAAATATTTGCTATACTTTTAATGTGGGAAGGTAAATCCATATGTACATTATTTTATAGTAAAGTACTAAAATTATTTGATTATATAAATCTAATTCAATAAAGTCAGGAGCACAGAAGAGCTTATGACTAAAAATAATAAAGCCGCGAATACACGAATAATTTATTTCGCTAACGCTCAAAAAATGAACATTAGTGAGTTAATTAATTAGTGCATTCGCGGCCTTAAAAATATGTTGTCACAGGCAAAAAGTGATCTTTCTAAGCATTAAGCTTCAAAAAAATCTACGCCCATCCCTTCTTCCTTGGTAAAGATCTCTATTTTATGTTTGTCGGAGAATTCAAATATTATCTGAGAATTACCATTCTCTCCCTTCTCTCTACCAAAACTCACTCTTTTTATCACTTTATCCAATATGGGAAACCAGTGTCTGTCTAAGGTAGCATTTTCATGTATCAAAGTAACCTGACCCTTAAACTGAGTTTCAATTTTATTTAGTTCCTCATTAAAATCAAAATCTACAACTTCGATACCGTCATTATCCACACCATAATTCAATACAGTATTAGTTCCGTCATGAAGAGTTATACCTATCCAGTCTAAACTTTTAAAATCATCATCACTTTGGAGGTTATCCCACAAATAGTACACAATTTTTGCAATTTTCCTGCCTTCCAAACTGCGAAGTTCGTCAAAGCTCCTTTTCGATAAATATCCCATCTTCTTCCCCTTTATATAAATACTACCTTATAATATTCATTTTTTAATGCCCATACGTATTGTCGTCAAGCTTTCCTCTAAACAACCTGTGAACGATCACAAAATAAGAAACAGTCAACACTATCCCTATCACCCACCAGTACAATCCAACCTCAAGGCCGTAATCTGCAGCTTTCATACTTGAAATTGTCAGCGATGGGTTAACACTGTTTGTTGAAGGCAACAACACCGGGAACATCCCCATAATTGTTGTTAAAAAAGCTCCAAATATAAACAGTGCCGATGAGAGGAATGTAGCCCCCTCTTTATCCATTTTATTCATTACAAAGATACCGATTAATCCTATAATGGCTAAAACCGGGAAAATAAACAACACCGGACTTTCCATAAAGTTCTTAAATGTAGCCGGTTTGATAGTTGAAATTGCCGCGACAGATACAATAATCAGTATAATTTGTACCCCTAAAGCAATAGGAATAATCTTCTTCATCTTACTGTTTACATCTCCCGACAACTTATATCTAATCCATGCTGCTCCGTGTATAGTCAATGTAACAGCGGCAACAAGCCCAAGTAGAATAGTAAACCAATCCAACACACCCACTTCCTGCTCTAAAGGGGAGAAATTATGATTCCATAACGGAACAAAGAAGTTATGGGGTTCATATTTTGAAACACCATCAACCACACCTCCAAGGTTTACTCCTCTTACAACATTTCCTAATGCCGCTCCAAAAAATACCGCCAATAAAAGGCTGGCAATTCCAAATGCCTTATCCCAGATTGCACGCCACATTTCATTGTCGACCAAATTCCTGAGCTCAAGACCTATTCCCCTGAATATCAACAACCAAAGCACCATTATTAATGGCAGGTAAAATCCGCTAAAAGCTGTTGCGTACAAGGTTGGAAAAGCAAAAAACAAAACTCCGCCACCGGCTAAAAGCCATACTTCATTACCATCCCAGTAGGGACCGATTGCCTGTGTTATTTTTGCTCTCTCCTCTTCGCTTTCCGAAAACAATAAATTTATAATTCCTGCCCCAAAGTCAAACCCATCCAATATCACGAAAATGGTTAACATTGCTACTACTATAACTGCCCAAAATATTTCCATGATTATTCAGCTTTATTAAGTTCTAATTTCTCCGGGCCCTGGTAAATAACCTTTCCAACCAATCCTAAGAAAAGTAATCCTAAAAGAATATAAAGTCCTATAAACCCAAGCAGTGTAAACAATGCATTACCTGCTGATACTGTTTCAGAAACTCCGTGTTGCGTACGAAGCAGGTTGTATACCAGCCAGGGTTGGCGACCCAATTCGGAAGTGTACCAGCCGGCTAAATTTGCAATATACGGGAATGGAAATGCAAACATCAGTATCCACATATACCACCTGCGGTTATACAATTTTCTCTGCCAAAGGAAAAAAGTTCCTATTACCATTATTAAAATGAAAATAGTTCCTAAACCTACCATCATGTGATAGGCGTAATAAAGTCCCGGTATACTTGTTGGCCAATCCTCCCTGGGAAAATCATTCAATCCTTTTATTTCGGCATCCCACCTTTCATAGGTAAGAAAACTTAAAACATTAGGCACTTCTATTTTATTATCAAGCTTTTGCTCCACCATGTTTGGCTGCCCAATCAAAACTATCGGAGCACCCTTCTGTGTATCAAACAATCCCTCCATCGCTGCGAGTGTTACCGGTTGATGTTGTGCTACCTGTTTTGCCAACATATCCCCAAAAGGAAATGCAAGTAAAATACTCGCAAACAACCCAAAATTAACTCCGACTTTTACAAATAATTTCCCATAACTTCTGTTCTCTTTTTTCAACATATAATAAGCCCCAACCGCTGCTACAACAAATGATGTTGTTACTACAGAAGCTGCCTGATTATGCAAATATGAGGGTATCAGCCATGGATTGGAAAAAAGTGCCGAAAAGTTCGTCAATACAAATTTTCCATTCTCCATAATTTCAAATCCAACAGGATTTTGCATCCATGAGTGGGTTGCGATTATAAACCATCCACTCAACCATGAACCTGCAAACACAAGAAATGCCGATAAAAAATGAATTTTTCTACCGACTATCTTCTCTCCAAAAAGGAAAATTCCTAAAAATGTGGATTCCAGAAAAAACGAGAACATTCCTTCCATAGCCAGTGTCTGACCTATAATATTACCGGTAAGCTCCGAAAACCTTGCCCAGTTAGTTCCAAACTGAAATTCCATAGGAATTCCTGTTACAACACCCATAACAAAATTTATCGCAAAGATCTTAGCCCAGAACTTTGCTGCCCTGTTGTACCTTTCATCATCACTGCGAAGGTGCAACCATTTGAATAAAACTATTATTGCTGATAGCCCCATAGTTAACTGGGGGAACAGATAGTGAAATGTTATTGTGAACGCAAATTGAAGTCTGTGAAACAACAAAGCATCCGAAACTGCCTCATGCATAACTTTATTATTATTTTTTTATATCAGTTAGTCGACACAAATGTAAATTCTAAAATAAAATATATTTCAACCATGATATAGATTATTTCTATAAGTGCTTATAAAAATTCTAACTATAAATTTAATAAAATGATACACACCAAATTAACATCTTATTAAAAATATTCCTAAAGCATATTTTATGAATAATTAGCTCTTATTAGTAGATTACAGGCAGGTAGGTATTTTGAGCAAAAACCTCAGACAATACCGCTCTTTCTTTATATCTGTAATTTATCCCCCAAAAAACACTAATATAACTTACAAATTCACCTTCAACTTTATATCTTTGTTGCACATGAAAGGTAAACCAATAAAATAGCAGAAACATGTACGGGAAACTAAAAAACCACCTTCAGGAAGAGTTAAAAGTAATAGACGAAGCGGGATTATACAAACGCGAAAGAATAATAACTACACCACAGGGAGCCGAAATAGGTGTAAGTACCGGTGAAACTGTGCTAAATTTCTGTGCAAACAATTATCTGGGATTATCATCGCACCCCGAAGTTATCCGGGCAGCAAAAGATGCCCTCGACACTCACGGATATGGGATGTCATCTGTAAGGTTTATTTGCGGTACTCAGGATATTCACAAAAATCTTGAAAATAAGATTTCAGAGTTTCTGGGAATGGAAGATACCATACTTTATGCAGCAGCCTTCGATGCAAATGGAGGTGTTTTTGAACCTTTATTTGGTAAAGACGACGCCATAATTTCCGACAGCCTGAACCACGCTTCAATTATAGATGGAGTAAGACTGACTAAATCGGCTCGCTACCGTTACCAAAACAATAATATGGCCGATCTCGAAGCTCAGCTTATAAAAGCAAATGAAGCAGGTCATCCCCATAAAATTATCGTTACCGATGGAGTGTTCTCAATGGACGGAGTTGTAGCATCGCTTGATAAAATATGCGACCTGGCCGATAAGTACGATGCTCTGGTAATGGTTGATGATTCGCATGCATCAGGATTTATTGGAAAAACCGGACGTGGTACACATGAACACAGAGGCGTTATGGGGAGGGTCGATATTATTACCTCTACCCTGGGCAAAGGACTCGGTGGTGCTATGGGTGGATTCACTTCTGCTAAAAAAGAAATAATCGATATGTTGCGCCAGCGTTCAAGACCATACCTGTTCTCTAATTCTCTTGCTCCGTCAATTGTTGGTGCAGCTTCAAAAGTGCTCGATTTACTATCCGAAACAACAGAGCTTAGAGACAAATTGATGTGGAATACCGAATATTTCAAAAAAGGAATGTACGAAGCAGGTTTCGACATAGTAAAAGGCGATTCTCCGATTGTACCGGTAATGCTTTACGATGCCAAACTTTCTCAAAAAATGGCCGATAAACTACTCAAAGAAGGAATTTATGTTATAGGATTCTTCTTCCCGGTGGTTCCAAAAGATAAGGCAAGAATTCGCGTTCAGATTTCTGCAGCCCACGAAAAAGAACATCTCGATAAAGCTATTACGGCATTTATTAAAGTAGGTAAAGAATTAGGTGTGATATAGCCTTAGATCACATAACAAACATATAAGAACCTCCGGAATTTAATTTTTCGGAGGTTTTGTTTTTTGGCCGCCATTTGTCGCTATCCGCTATACTCCTCGCCAATAAAAAACTGCACAATACAAATGCAACGGGCTCCCGTGGTCGCCATTGCATTTGCTTGTTTAGTAATTTTATTGGCTGTGGGGTAACGCTCCTATCGCCGGCGGAATTAAAGTTTATCTACAGATAATTCCTTCTCAAAATCAATTTTTATATTATAAAACACAATGAATAGATATGAAATCCCCATGAACACCGGGTTTACACCAAGTGTGATGAATATAGAGGGGATAACATATGACCGAAATATTAAATTATATACATATGAAA
>JBDLJM010000113.1 GCA_039714315.1 Bacteroidota bacterium
AAGCAAAAATATTTTCACATTTTGTTTTGCTTGAACCAGCTAACTACATTTCTATAATTTTATCGACATTATTTAAGCTGGTTTAACCAAGAATAATTTAATATTATGGACTGATTGAACCAGCTAACTACATCTCTATTATTCTATCGACATTATTTAAGCTGGTTTCCCTATGCGCAATAATCATCATAGTTAAACCTTGGTGTGAAAGTTTCTTTATCGATTCATTAATTTCAATTTCCGTTTGTGGATCGAGTGCCGATGTAGCTTCATCAAAAAACAGTACTTCAGCATCGAAATATAAAGCTCGGGCAATACCCACTCTTTGTCGCTGTCCTCCCGACAGTTGAGCTCCTCGCTCGCCCACTCTTGTATTTACACCCTGCTCTAATTCTCCTGTCAGATTACTTAAACTAGATTGTTCAATTACCTTATCTACTTTATCATAATCTATTTTATCGACATCGATACCAAAAGCAATGTTCTCTGCAAGTGAAGCATCAAGTAAGTAAACTTCCTGCTGTACATAACCGAGTTTTTTCTGCCAGGCCGCAACACTACCATTATTAATAACCTTGCCGTCAACCTTCAGTTCTCCTGACGTTGGGTCTAAAAACCCTAAAACTATATTCATCAAGGTGGTTTTTCCCCCTCCGGACTGACCTCGTAGACCAATCACTTCTCCCTTTTTAATTCTTAAATTAAAATTGTCTATGACATTACGTCCGGCGTTAGGATATTTAAATGAAATATTTTCAAGTGATATTGCTTTATTAAACGATATACTTTGCACTGATTCAACTTCCTCTTCTTCAAAATCCTTAACCTGCTCAATCACAGGCAAAGTATACTGACTCTCATTTAATCCGTTTAAGGCAATCATTATTCGGTTTATAGAGGGCATTATCCTGTATGCAGCAACAGCATATACGCCCAATAAAGCGGCTAAACTTTCTTTCGATGGCATGAATAACAAACCATAAGTTATTATAGCAAAGATTGCCAGAACCATAGTTGTTTCAATAAGTTTGGTGGGGACTAAATTAAATATCGTTCTGCTTACGGATATTCTTTTAAATTCAGCCATATTACCCGTCATCCGCTTTTGAAAAAAGTTATATGTACCGTTAATAATAACATCTACATACCCAAATACCGACTGAAATATACTTTTCCCAATTTCCGGTGATACTTTATTGAAATCCTCTCCTAACTTCGCTATTTTATCCTTTGTTGCTTTGTAAAAAATAACGAATACAGGAACTATAGTCACTACCAGCAACAACAATATCCCCGGATTATAAAGTACAATTGCAATAACGATTAACATCAGTAATATTACCTCGTTAAACAAATTGAACATCCCGAGAACAACTGACTGGGCAAACCTCTGTGGTACTCCAAAAATATCACGATTGATAATATTAGAATTTGTTTCCTTAAAATACAGAAATCCTTTTTTATAGTAGTATTTATGAAGTTTGATCATAAAGTACTCCATTATAGAATAAGAATATGTAGTCTGGTATTTCTGAATTAGTAAACCTACGATATTCTTCAAAATGATCATTAATACTACAAGCCCGGCAATACTAATTATGAAAGCATTTTCAGAAGTATATCCTAATGTGTTGTAAATACTGTTTAAGTATTGATTTTCATAAACTACATTTTCCTTTAAAATCACCATAAACAATGGTAACAAGGATGCCAGCCCTACCAATTCCAGTATTGAATTAATAAATAATAAAATAACTGAAATAATCCCTTGCTTTTTGAATTGCGACGGGAGTATTTGTTTAAGTTGTTTTATTGTATCTGTAATTATCATACGCTGATTTTTCCACTAATTACACGAATTAGCACTAATTCATTTTGGCTATTTTGTAGCCTAAAATACTAGCCTTTTTCGTTGTAAACTCTTTGTTCCAAAGTTCACTAATAATCCAACTTTTTTATTTGTTGCTTTCAAATAATTGAGTATCTGAGCTTCATGGTCTGTTGTTAACCCTGATAATGCTTTTAATTCTACAATAATACTATCATAGCAAACAAAATCAGCAATGTAATATTTCTTCAATTCTTTTCCTTTGTACGATATTTTTATTTGCTTTTCTCTTTCGAAAGGAATTTTTCTAAATTTAAATTCCTCTTCTAAAGCTTCCTGATATACAGCTTCAAGAAAACCGCTACCTAAATTATTATGTACTTCCATACAAGCCCCAACGATGTCATAGAACTCTTCTTTCAAGTATAATTCAGTCATAATATCTCCTTTTATATTTTACTACAAATAAATTTGTGCTAATTAGTGTAATTAGTGGACGGCTCCGCCCTCCTAAGTCACATAATCAGCGAACAGTAGATATTGTGATACAGAGGCACAGTAATGCAGTTATATTAAATTTTTCAACAGATTGACTCCATCGAATTATCATTTCCCCGATTATCGCTAGGAATTATGTACACTTTAGACCCTTCGACTACGCTCAGGGCATGCTTTAGACTTTGTACTTTAGACTTTGTACTTTCTACTTTAGACCTTCTACTTGTTACACCAAAGGATGCTTCTCCCCCAACATTACTATCTCCTTACTCCTAATATCATGAACTATCTCAATCGATCTCCTGGCCTCATCCAATCCAAAACCGTTGCCTTTTAAAATTTCCTGATAACTAAGTGTGTGAAGATCTGTAAATCCACCGCTAAACTCAATTTCCTCTCCGTCAACCGTGATAGAACGATAAGTTCTTGCTCCTGTAGCCTGTATTTCTTTTGGGATAGAATTATAGTCAACACTTAAAAACCAGCGAACTCTGGCTTTCTCCAATTCTAAATATCCTGCAGCTTTTTCTCTGTCGTGTGTGTGTACAATATTTTGCTTAACATCACCAAAAATCCATGTCAGCATATCAAAAAAGTGAACTCCTATATTTGTAGCTACCCCACCACTCTTCGTAACATCCCCTTTCCACGAAGTAAAATACCAGTGTCCACGCGATGTTAAATATGTTAAATCAACATCATATATTTTATCTTTGGGGCCTTCTTCTATCTTCTTTTTTAATGCTACAATCGAAGGATGAAGTCGTAGTTGAAGTATATTATATATTCTTTTGTCACTTTCATTTTCTATCTCAGAAAGAGCATCAACATTCCACGGATTTAAAACAAGAGGTTTTTCACAAATCACATGAGCATTCGATCTAAGTCCAAAGCGAATATGTGCATCGTGCAAATAATTTGGTGAAGCTATCGAAACATAATCAACTCCATCTCCTTTGCGGCGCAATTTATCAATGTGACGATCAAATCTTTCGAACTCTGTAAAGAAATCTGCCTCAGGAAAATAAGAGTCAATAATTCCGACACTATCATTTTTATCCAGGGCAGCAACAAGCTTATTTCCTGTATCTTTTACTGCTTTCATATGTCTTGGAGCTATATATCCTGCAGCCCCAATCAATGCAAATCTCTTTTCCGTAGCCATAACTTTACATTTTGACACGAAATAAATACTTTTTTTTAATTATAGCCTGAAAAACAACCATGATTTACCAATATTTTTCAACAATATTATAAGGTAATACAGGGGAACACTCTTTCTACAAATTAGTCACTGTAAAGACAAATAATTTTTTTTTAAAATACTCAACCGATTTTTTGCAGAAAATTCATAAACAAAAAAAGGTGCGCTTGCACCTTTATAAACAGCGACGAAGTCGCATAAATTCGTATTAGAAATATTTAATCTATCCTTTAATAGAAAATCTTCTTTGTTGCGAAATGGAATATTATTTCTCTTTCGGCATTTTCATCACTATCAGAACCGTGAATAGCATTATGCCCCAATGATTCTGCGTATAACTTTCTTATTGTCCCTTCTGCTGCCTGAGCAGGATCGGTAGATCCAATTAAAGTTCTAAAATCTTCAACTGCATTATCTTTTTCCAATACTGCAGCAACAATTGGCCCGCTCGACATAAATTCTACCAGCTCTTCATAAAATGGTCTCTCTTTATGCACATCATAAAAAGCCTCAGCCTCACCATTTGTCATTTGAGTCATTCTCAAAGCAACTATTTTAAAACCGGCACTTGTAATCTTATCTAAAATAGGACCGATAAATCCATTTCCGACCGCCCCTGGTTTAATCATTGTAAAAGTTTTGTTCCCTGACATATTCTCTTTAATTATGGGTTATAATTATTATTAATTCAACAAAATTAAAAATATACTTCATTAATCCTAATACTACCCCGGATTATTGTAACAATATCAAAAACTTTAATTGAAAATTACCATATAGTCAATATGAAAGTAAATTGTAAACAGTATTTTATGATAATCATACTTATTCATATTACCTGGCCGCCTATACAGGCTATACGCTATAGTTGTGTCTGGAAAATGCTTTCTTTAATATATTTGCCTGCAGGAGCTCATAAAATCGCTCTGCAGACAAATAAATCAATGCATTTTCCAAACACAAGCTGCCGCTTCTATCCTTGGCGGAGGTATTCAGATCATAAGCCAAAATCACAAGTTAAAATCATAAAATCATAAAAAATCTCTTATTTTTACAACAAATAATAAATAAAAAATCATGAATACAGTTTATAAAAGTGCTTTACTGGCTCTTGCAATATCTACTGCCTCGCTACAGTCATGCAGCAGTGACGAAGAAAAAAAGCCGGTAAAAACTGAAACTAAACAGGAAAACACTATGGTTCAGGATGAATTGAACAAGTACGTTTCTTTCAAATTAACTACCGACATTTCGCATTTGAGCGAAAATCAAAAAAAGATGCTTTCCAAAATGTTCGAAGTATCTAAAATAATGAATGAATTGTTCAAGTATGAAGTATTAGATAATACTGATACCAAACTTGCTTCCTTAGGAACAGAGGCCGAAAAAGAACTTTTCAAAATAAATTACGGTCCCTGGAACAGACTCGATGGTAATAAGCCATTTATTAGTGGAGAAAAGGCTAAACCTGCCGGAGCAAACTATTACCCTCTTGATATGACAAAGGAAGAGTTTGACAAATGGGAAAATAAGGATAAAGATGGTTTATATTCTTTTGTTCGCAGGAATGATGCCGGTGAACTCATTTTAGTTCCGTATCACGAAATGTTCTCCGAACAAATAAAAAAAGCATCAGACTTATTACTTGAGGCATCTGACCTTGCAGAAAGTGCCGACTTTAAAAAATACCTGAAACTTCGTGCAGAAGCATTACTTAATGACGATTATTTTGAATCGGATATGGCCTGGATGAGCATGAAAGATAATATGATCGACTTTGTAGTGGGCCCCATTGAAAACTACGAGGATCAACTTTACGGATATAAAACTGCTCACGAAGCTTTCATTCTTATTAAAGATTTAGAATGGAGTGAAAAATTGAAGAAATTTGCACAATTCCTTCCTGAACTACAAAAAGGTCTTCCTGTTGATGAAAAATATAAAGCTGAAACTCCGGGGACCGATTCAGATCTTGGTGCTTACGATGTAGTTTATTATGCAGGCGATTGTAATGCCGGTAGTAAAACAATTGCTATAAACCTTCCAAACGACGAGAAAGTTCAATTGGCAAAAGGAAGTAGAAGACTGCAGTTAAAAAATGCCATGCAGGCTAAATTCGACAATATTCTTATTCCTATTACAGGAGTTTTAATTGACGAATCGCAAAGAGAGCATGTAAAATTCGATGCATTTTTTGCAAATACAATGTTTCACGAAGTTGCCCATGGTTTGGGAATTAAACAAACTCTCGATGGAAGTGGCAGTGTTCGTAAAGCATTAAAAGAAAAAAGTTCGGCACTCGAAGAAGGAAAAGCAGATATCCTGGGACTTTACATGGTTGATCAACTTATCAAGAAAGGTGAACTGGATTCCGACATAAAAGACAATATGGTAACATTTATGGCCGGAATATTCCGCTCTATAAGATTTGGAGCATCATCTGCTCACGGAAAAGCAAACCTTCTAAGATTTAACTACTTCAAAGAAGCAGGAGCTTTTACCCAAAACGAAGACGGAACATATAAAGTTGATTTCGTAAAAATGGAAGAGGCAATGAATTCTCTTTCTGAATTGATACTAACTATCCAGGGAGATGGGGATTATGAAAAAGTTTCAAAATTAATGGCTGAAAAAGGTGTTATCGGAGCTGATCTTCAAAAAAGTTTAGACAAACTTTCTGAGGCTAAAATTCCTGTTGATGTTGTTTGGGAACAAGGGTCTGAAACATTAGGATTGTAATAAATCTCAAAATTATCCCCTCTTGAGAGGGGATAATTTTTTATTGCCCATTTTGGCAATAAAAAATAATAAATCAGTTTTCTTTCAAAACATAATCATCATACTCTATTTCAAACTTCAGCTTATGACTGGCTTCCTCTTCGGCCAAACGGGCAAATAATTTCTTCAGATCTGAATTATTTGTTGATTCTCCCAAAACAGTATAAAGTTTATAAGCACCCTTTTCTCTGTGCATTGCAAGCCGTAGGGCATCAGCATAATCATCTATTTTACTTGGTGGTTTTGCAACTATATAATCAGATATTTTTAAATCAGGTACGCCTCCTTTAAACTCTTCTGCAAAAACACCTTCCGCTTTTACTTTTTCAAGTTTGATTTTATGTACTTTTTCTTCATCTGCATTTTTCAAAAATATTTTCTTCACAGCAATGTTACTTGCCTTTTCCGCAAGATTGGTATAAAAATCAACTGCATCCTGTTCCGATTGAATTGCATAATCGAGTATTTCGTCAATTGAATTAAATTTTTCCATTATTGTAGATTTATTAGTTTAATATAATCAAATTTAAGGAAATTAATCTGCTAATAAAGTGTATATGACTTATTTATACAAAAAAAAGACCACCCAAAAATGAATGATCTCTTTAGTCTTTATTTTTTTTCCTTATCCCCTACTAATGATAGATTTCATAGCGTGAGAAAGTATATTTGGATTCTCTTTTAATCTACGTGTCGAGTATCCAAACCAATCTTTTCCAAATGGCACATAAACTCTTATTCTATGGCCTGCATCAATTACTCTTTGACGAAGTTTTGGAGTAACACCATAAAGCATTTGGAACTCATAACCTTCTTTAGGCATATTATATTTTTCGATCAGTTTAAAAGCTCCTTCTACCAGAAACTCATCATGAGTTGCAATTCCGGCATAGATTCCATTTTGGAACATATATTCCAAATCTTTCAGAAAGTGTTCATTTACTTCATCAAAATCTTTATATGCAACCTCCTCAGGTTCGATATATATCCCTTTACACAAACGATAATTTGTAGGAGCTATATCCGAATGTATATCCATAAGGCCTTTTATATCACTAAAAGTACGGCGCATATAAGCCTGAACAACCAAACCAACATTTGTTGGAAATTCACCTTTCAGCCTTCTGTACAGTGTAATCTCAAGATCGGTACACGGAGAATCTTCCATATCGATACGAACAAAATTCCCGTATTCGGCCGCTTTTGCAACTACTGCACGAATATTTTGATAAGCTTTTTCTTCGTCAAGCAATAGTCCGAAAGAAGTAGGTTTTACAGAATAGTTTCCATCAATCTTATTTTTCTCAAACTCTTCTATTACTTCCAGATACTCATCCCTGGTTTCATCGGCCTGGGATAAATTTGTAATAAATTCTCCAAGAACATCTACAGTTATCATAATATTCTGTGAATTTAACTCCTTCGAAACTCGAATTGCATCTTTCAACTCTGCTCCTGCAATATATTTTTTTGAGAATGACCATATTAACCTCTTTGGAAAATGTGGTAACAGTCCCGCTATCATTTTATTAAACATTTTTTGCTCTATAAAAAGTTACACATTAAAAATCTATCAACTTATTTCAGCTACAAATATATAAGATTATAAAAATTTACACTAAAAAAATACAAAATGATTAGCACTTATCTCATGTCAAAATATCCTCTTTCTTCAATATCTCCTAATTTATTTACAATCTCTATCTTTTCGGAACGAGAAATACCTGCAGGATTTATCCCTAAAGAATCCTGAGGAATTGGAACATTCAGTTTTTGATAGTATTCTATCCATACAGGAAAAAATTCACCGGTTTTTAAAGACTTAAAAGTCATAGGTTCCAATTCAAAGAATGCATTATTATGATTAGCTTCTTTAAACAGGTCGTAAATCAGCTCAGAACAGTAATATTTTCCATTATTATAGATAAATTCATCATCATATTCCATTCCAAGAACATCGGGAACATTATTTATCAAACTAACCAAAATCGAATTATAATCTTCTTTTACTCTTCCTACCCAAACTTTTGGATTTCCGTTTTTATCACTGCTTCTTTTCAAAAATTCATGTAATGGAGTTAAAGTCACTCCAATTGAGACTGCTTCCAAAACTTTCCATCCTTCATCGTCACTCACTACCAATCCTATATGAGAAAATTTCACTGAATCTCTGCCCCATGTAACCTCTTCAATAGCATCGCAGGTTAATCCACAATCCAAATCCTGAAATAGTAAATCTCCTTCTACCGGCTTGTAAGCATTCAAATAATTTATTTTCAAATAAAAAATGAAAGTAATGATAAGAATACTAAACCCTATTAAATTTTTAGTTCGTCTGGTCATTTTTCAATTCTATAAAGGCCTTACCTATATTTTTTATTATATCTCCCGCAGAGAAACTCTCCACGGACTCTTCTCCAAGTTCTAAAGAAATATCAGCTGTACGTCCATGGATATAAACCCCTAAAGCACAAGCCTCAAAATTCGAATACCCCTGGGCAATCAAAGAAGTGATAATACCCGTTAATACATCACCGCTTCCTCCACTTGCTAACCCGGGATTACCCGTACTGTTAAAATAAATATTTCCATCTGGCATAAATATGGAAGTATGAGCTTCCTTTAACACTAAAATTACCTGATAATTCATTGAAAATTCACTTGCGAGTTTCATTTTCTCATAATCATCATTCCAAGTACCAACCAGTCTTTCAAATTCTTTTGGATGAGGTGTTAACACTGCTCCTTCAGGCAGCATATCCATCATTTCGCGATGTTGCGATAAATGATTCAATGCATCTGCATCCAAAACCATTGGTGTTCTGTTATCTTCCAAAAAACTTTTCAGTAATTCATGTGTTCCTACTACAGTTCCAAGCCCCGGACCAATCCCGATGGCTGTTGGTTTTATGGAATAATACAAACTATCAAGGTGATTTTCGCCTTCCATCAATACCATAGCTTCAGGAACAGCTGTTTGCAAAACCTGATAACCACACTTTGGAATCAATGAAGTAACTAATCCTGAACCACTTTTTACAGCGGCTTTTGTAGTTAACAATATAGCTCCTATCTTACCTGTGCTTCCCCCAACAATCAAACTGTGACCATAGCTCCCTTTATGTGAAAACTTTTTTCGCTTTTTCCATAAGCCTGAAACAAAGCTTTTGTCAAGAAGATGATAGTAGCTTTCCGTACTATCAATGTACTCCTTTAGCAAACCTATATCCAAAACTTCAAAACTACCCGAGAATTCAGCATATTCAGGTAATAAAAGTGATAATTTAACAGACTGAAAAGTAAGGGTGTAATCTGCCTTTATTATAGAATTTGTATCGTCTGTTTTTTGTTGTGCATAAAGTCCTGAAGGCATGTCTATAGCAATAACCCTTGCATTGCTTTTATTTATTTTTTCTATTAGACTTTTAGTAAATCCAACAGGGGCCTTACTCAAACCTACTCCGAAAATTGCATCTATAATATAACCTCCGTCTATAACAGGAATTGTATTAAAATCCTTAATATGAATTATATCTGTTAACCCTTTTAACCGCTCGTAATTTATTTTAAAATCATCGCTAAAGTTTCCCGAAAACTCAACAATATAAGTTCTGATATTCCATCCGGCATTTATCAGTAACCTGGATATTACCAAACCGTCTCCTCCATTATTCCCAACTCCACAGAAAATATCTATCGGCTTATCTTTATACAGATTCTTAACCACCCAATTATAGCATTGCATGGCTGCTCTTTCCATTAATTCAATCGAAGGAATAGGTTCATTTTTAATAGTGAACAAATCTGCCTCTTTTATTTGTGACGGGGATAAAATCTTCATATCAGAATGAAATTAATTGTTATAATAAATTTAAGAAATCTTAATTAATT
>JBDLJM010000114.1 GCA_039714315.1 Bacteroidota bacterium
AAATATTGAGAATGCATTGGAATGCATGCCTTCACTCCGGCGAAATATTGAGGATGCACCGGAGTGCGTGCCTTCACCCGGTGAAATATTGAGAATGCACCGGAGTGCGTGCCTTCACCCGGCGAAATATTGAGAATGTATTCCAGTGCGTGCCTTCACCCCGGTGAAATATTGAGAATGCACCGGAGTGCGTGCCTTCACCCGGTGAAATATTGAGAATGCACCGGAGTGCGTGCCTTCATTTGGTGAAATATTGAGGATGCACTGGAGTGCGTGCCTTCACCCGGTGAAATATTGAGGATGCATTGGAGCGCGTGCCTTCTCCCGGTTCGGCACCGCACGATTGTATCGCGTGGTTGATGTTTCAAAGTCAGTAACATCTATTATTTCTCCAACAATCGCTCCGTCTTTATTAATTGAATTACTCCCCGATACAAATCTTTTATGGCTTCTACTTCTGTAATACCCAATCTTCTTCGATTACTGATGTCAAATATTGCATTTTGACTATCGGAATGTTCGCCATGAATACCTCTTAGCTGTAGATGATGCTCCTGAGTAATCCTGTCCAATCTTTCTTTATTATTACTGAGTTGTGGTAATGAGATATGAACACTTGCTCTCATAGCCGTACCAAGGTTTGTAGGGCATGAAGATATATATCCTAAACGATCGCTATAAGCAAAGGTCAATTCTTTTTCAAGCTGATCTAATGCGCTAATCAAACGATAAAAAACAGCCTTAATATCTGATCCTTTTTGCATTGAGATAATTCTCATTTGATCTTCTTCGTTTACCCAAACAAGGAAGTTCTTTTTTTCATTATGAAAAATTCCTCTGCCTTCCGGCCAATCCCTGTTTAGTCCGGCTGCTTCCATAAACCGATCTCCCTGCTTAAATAAAAAATGGTCATTGATCATTTCTTCTCTTACTGTTTCCGGCATATTGTTGAGAGCATAATAATTTCCCGACAAATCACCTGTAAGCTTCGCTAATGCAGATTGAATAATATCTGCAATATCATTTCTCTCTTCATTAGATATCATGGAACCAAGAGGGATGTTTTTTAGGTTTCTGCCAACTCTGATCCTTGTTGATAACACATATTTTCCATCCGGATCGGGATTATCAATGTCTAAGTCATCAATGTTTAAATTGCTTTGGTGCTGATCGCTTTTTCCAAAACCGTGGTAATCCTTAATAATGGGATTAAATAATTCTGAAAAAATTTGATAGGATTCCTGATCTCCTGCATAAACACCGATATTACTGTCTGAATTAACCAGCCCGGAATTGATAGCCTGTGTGAGTGAGTAACCGAGAGTTGTTTTTCTATGAATCAATATATCAAATACATCCTTGGTTAAATACTTTTTTAATAATGATTTATTCTCTTCTTTGAAATTTGGAAACTTCATGATATATTAATGTTATTTACAATTCACAGATGTCCATTTTTTTCTTATTGATTTCTTTCAGTAAGACTTTTGGATCAAAAATTTTGACAAAACTACTTATTTCTCTATAAATTGGCTACAAGGTTTTTTAATATGGCATGTTTGCGGACTTTATTCGAAGCACATTTTTTCAATTAAGTACAAATGCCCTGTATTAATAATATACGGTGGGGGAGTGTGCTTATTTACTCTAATTTTTACTATGCTTTATTGAAGAAATGACAAAACCAATACCAATTAATATATATGGAATGCTAAGAATTTGCCCCATATCTAAAATCATTTGACTTTCGTAATCAACTTGGTGTTCTTTTACAAATTCGATAAAAAATCTTGCAGTAAACACCAAAATTAAACTCATTCCGAATAAATACCCTTTTCTGTATTCTTTAAGTTTATATAACCGGAATAGAATAAACGAAATTAGCAAATACGATAATCCTTCGTAAATCTGTGTTGGATGTCTTGGAATATAGTCTACTCTTTCAAAAATAAATGACCAGGGCAGAGTGGAAGGCTTTCCAATTATTTCTGAATTCATAAGATTCGCCATTCGTATAAAAAATCCACCAATAGGAGCAACAATTGCAATTAAGTCAATAGTTTTTATAATAGATTGCTTTGTTTTTTTCGAGTATAAGATTAATGCAATAATTAAACCTAATACACCTCCGTGACTTGCAAGTCCTCTGTATCCTGTGAATTCAATTTCTCCACCAGGTAAAATCTGAATAGGTAGAAATATTTCGATTGGATTATTCAAATAGTACGTTGGGTCATAAAAAATACAGTGAATTAATCTTGCTCCTATTAATATTCCAAGAATACTATAAGTTGCTAGTTTTTCAAGAGCTTCAATTGGGATATGTTCATTTTCAAAAATCCTTTTAAGTATGAAGTAACTTATAATCAATCCACTTACAAAAAGTAATCCGTAGTATCTGATTGAAATACCAAAAAAATTAATTATTTCAGGGTTTGGATTCCAATTTATAAATTCTTGAGCCATATTAAATTATTCGGTTTTTATAATGTTCCGGGATTTTTTTGCATTAGCCCAGCGGTTTTGTATAAGGCCAGTTGGGCGATTTGAAGAAGCACAATCTTTCAATTTAGCACATAAAAAAGCCATTTTCTTTTACTTAAATTATTTTTCTAAGTAACAAAAAAAATGGCTTTGTGGACTTTATAAATTTGGACAATTTTTCAATTATATGTAATCTCGCCCAAATTAGCTTTATACCTTGTTAGGCAAAGTTTTCTTCCGGTTGCATTTCTCTGATGGAATATCCTATCATGAATAGAGCAGATTCAAGTGCTCGTATAGGGCTTGTTTCATTCTTGAAATCTGACTTTTTTGAAAGTTCTTCTAATACTACCGCTTTATCCATTAGTGGTGTTTAGTATAATAATCTGTTTAGTTGCGATATTATTAAAGTCTTTTCAATATTAAAGAATTTTCTTTCACAGTCCGTATGTTTTCGTCTGTGATATTTCATGATGCTTGTCATGCGTTGGTTTTGTACCGAAATTCATTTTGATTAAGGCGGTTTCCAGGCCAATGAATTAATGGAAAATGGTGTTTTTGCTCCTGCGGTCCGCCTGCAGACTCCGGATCTAAAAACGAATATTAAACTGATATTTTTTTCGTTATCTTTTATAAAAGATTAATAGTGTAATACCAAATGAATTTAATAAGGTGCCGGAAGATTTTTTGAGGAATTTTTCAAAAAAAATCCAAAAAAAATAATAGTACAAAATCAGGGAGTGTTTTATGATTAATTATTGTGTTTGGACAAATTGATAAAAAAAATCGAATTGAATGATGATAGTTTAATGAAATCGGTCATTTATTGAGTATAATTGAAAAAATGTGGAATTATTAATGAGGAAATCGCAAAAAAACAGTCTTATTTAGTGAAATAATTGCCGAAAAAATATCAAAGTATGTGACAAATCTCATGGTTTGTGTTTGCGGTTATTAAAATCTTTCGGCATAGTTAAAGAAGTGATAAAAGCTGACAATAATCATGCAGTTTTTTGTAGTTCATAACAAAAAAAAAATCACTTTTGACATGTATTTTAAACATTGTGTTTAGAAGAGAAATAGTAAAAATAGAACCAATTATTAACCAATTACTGAAATATTTCAGGATTAAGCGCTAATTTATATAGGTGAGATTGTATATAACGGTTTCATCATCCATAATTTTTAGTTAGAGCTTAATTAAACCAATTTACAAAATGTCGAGTAATAAAGTTACAAGTACAGAAGTAGAAAAGGTTGTCATTAAATTTGCCGGTGATTCCGGTGATGGAATGCAATTAACGGGAACACAATTTACAGGAACATCAGCCTTATTAGGTAATGATCTTGCAACATTCCCAGATTATCCTGCAGAAATTAGAGCTCCTCAAGGAACTGTAGCAGGAGTGTCAGGATTTCAAGTTCATATTGGAGGAACTGATATCCATACACCCGGAGATTATGCTGATGTGTTGGTAGCAATGAATGCTGCTGCACTTAAAGCAAACCTTAAATGGATAAAATCTTCAAAAACTATTATTGTTGATACAGATAGTTTTAAGAAAAAAGATTTACAAAAAGCCGGTTGGGAATCCAACCCGTTGGAAGATAGTACACTGGATGCCTATAAGGTTATCAAGGCTCCGATTACTTCTATGACTAAGGAGGCTTTGAAAGATTTAGGTCTTGATGCCAAAACTATGGCCAGAAGTAAAAACATGTTTACTTTAGGTATGGTTTATTGGATGTTCTCTCGTCCTTGTGAGCATACAATAAAATTCTTAAACGATAAGTTTGGTAAAAAATTACCTTTAGTAGCCGAAGCTAATATCAAAGCTCTAAGAGCAGGTCGTAATTATGCAAGTACCATTGAGGCGATACCTAATCAAATTACAATTACAGGGTCACAGTCTTTAGAAAAAGGGACTTATAAAAATGTAATGGGTAATGCTGCTACAGCATGGGGGATATTAGCTGCTTCAGCTAAATCGGGAAGAGATGTCTTCTTAGGTTCTTATCCTATTACTCCGGCAACAGAGATATTACAGGAAATAGCTAAACATAAGCATTTTGGAGCTAAAGCTTTCCAGGCTGAAGACGAAATTGCTGGTATTGCTTCTACTATAGGTGCATCGTTTGCGGGATCTCTTCCTGTAACAACAACATCAGGACCGGGACTGGCATTAAAAGGCGAAGCGCTTGGTTTGGCAGTAATGACAGAACTTCCATTAGTGGTAGTTAACGTTCAGCGTGGTGGACCATCAACAGGTTTACCTACAAAAACTGAACAGTCTGATTTAATGCAGGCTTTATATGGACGTAACGGTGAATCTCCTGTTGCTGTAATTGCAGCAAGTAGTCCTGCCGATTGTTTCGATTATTCTTTCGAAGCTTCAAAAATTGCTTTGGAGCACATGACTCCGGTAGTTTTGTTGACCGACGGATACTTAGGAAACGGTTCTGCACCTTGGAAAATTACTAAGATGGATGAACTTCCGGATATTAATCCACCTATCGTAAAAGAAGGAACGGAAAACTGGGAGCCATATTCTCGTGATGCTGAAAGACTTGCCAGAACATGGGCGTTACCGGGAACACCGGGATTAGAGCACCGTATTGGAGGTCTGGAAAAAGACGGTAAAACAGGAAATGTATCCTATGTACCGGAAAATCACCAGTCAATGACTGAGGCTCGTGAAGCTAAAATTGAAAAAATTGCCGATTATTTACCGGAATTACAGGTAGAAGGAGCTCAGGAAGGTGACTTACTTGTAATAGGATGGGGAGGAACTAAAGGTAGTATGTTAACTTCTGTTCGCGAAATGGTTGGAGAAGGTAAGTCTATTGGTTTAGCTCATTTCAACTACATAAATCCATTACAGAAAAATGTAAAAGAAATACTTGGCAGGTATAAGAAAATTGTTGTAGCTGAGCTTAACTTGGGTCAGTTTGCTAACTATTTAAGAATGAGTTTTCCTGAGTTTGAATATAAGCAGTATAACAAAGTTCAGGGATTACCTTTTACAACAATCGAATTGAAAGATGCGTTTAACAAAATTTTAAACGAAAACTAGTGATGGAAACAACAAAAGTAAAATATACATTTAAAGATTTCTCAAGCGATCAGGAAGTAAAATGGTGTCCGGGTTGTGGAGATTATGCTATATTAAGTGCAGTTCAGAAAGCATTGCCTGAAATGGATGTTAAGAAAGAAGATTTCGTATTTATTTCGGGGATTGGATGTTCTTCTCGTTTTCCATATTACATGGATACTTATGGATTCCATGGTATTCACGGACGTGGCTTAGCTATTGCAACCGGTACAAAACTTGCAAATCCAAATCTTAGTGTTTGGCAAATTACAGGTGATGGTGATGCTATGGCAATTGGTGGTAACCACTTTATCCACGCTGTACGTCGTAATGTTGATTTGAACGTTATTTTGTTTAATAACGAAATTTACGGATTAACAAAAGGACAGTTTTCTCCAACTACAAAGCTTGGGATGAAAACTAAAACTTCACCCGAAGGACAAATTCAAAATCCTTTTAACCCGGGAGAATTAGTTATGGGATCAAAAGGTAGATTCTTTGCACGTGTTATGGATAAAAATCCAAAGCACATGAAAGAGGTATTTATCCAGGCTGAAAAATTCAAGGGTACATCGGTTGTTGAAGCATTGACAAACTGTGTTATTTTCAACGATAAAGTTCATGATCAGTTTACTCAAAAGGATCATCAGGATGATATGCTTTTCCTTGAGCACGGTAAACCAATGCTGTTTGGTAAGAATAAAGAGTATGGTTTAATGCTTCACGGGTTTAAACTTATCAAAGTTAAATTAGGTGAAAACCATGTAACTATCGATGATATTCTTGTGCACGATGCCCATGTGGAGGAAACGGGATTAGGTATGATGTTGGTAAATGCAGGTATGGGAGATGGCCTTCCACGTGTGTTTGGAGTAATCCGCTCTGTACAGGAAGATACTTTTGAGGAACGTATGCAGGCTCAGGTAGATAATGTACGCGAAACAAGTAAATTTGCAAATCTTGATGAGTTGTTCGCAAGTGGCGAAACTTGGGAGATTGAGTAAACAGATAATTATCTGATATATATTTAAACGGGAATTCTTTTATTGAGGATTCCCGTTTTTTTTTACCTTCAACTTCGCTCAGGAAGCACCTCTTGTTTGACTCATTTCGGCTGCGCTCACATACTGTGTCGCAATTGAAAAAACACGTCATTTTGAGCGAAGTCGAAAAATTTCATGTTCTGATAATGAGATTTAACTTCGTTGATTCTAAAAAAGTCGGTCGAGATGAGGATAAATTAATTACGACACAGTCTGCTGGTTGCTGAGCGATAGCCGAAGAGCAGGACATCGCTTTTATCTTTTGTCTTTCCTGCCTGACTGAGTCACGCAGGCAGGTATCTTTTATCTTTAGTCTTTTATCTTTAGCCTTTCCTCTTTCCTCTTTCCTCTTTCCTGCCTGACTGAGTCACGCAGGCAGGTATCTTTTATCTTTAGTCTTTTATCTTTAGTCTTTCCTCTTTTATCTTTCCTCTTTCAATCCTTTTTCCCAAATTTTAAACTCTTCAATTTCATTTGAAATTTTACTTAAAACGTAGAATAATATAGTTGCATCGTCTGTAAAGCCAAATACGGGTAAGAAATCAGGAATAACATCAAGAGGATTTACAAAATAAAGCACAGTGGCAACAACCGAAATAATTGTTTTAGTGCTCACATTTTTATAATTGCCTTTAGACCAGTGTTTGATAAGTCTTGTAAGCGTAAATAGTTCATTTTTTATGTTGTTTAAAGACGATTTTCCGGAGCTTAATTTTTTACCCGCTTCAATAATTAACCTTGATATTCTCGATGGGTTCTTAATTAGCTTTGTCGCGTTTTTAAAGGCCGAATTAAATGCGGATATATAAGCTTTGTTCATAGGTTAATTTGCCTTATTTAAATCCAAAATTTTATTTACTCTTTTTCTTCTTAAGTAGCTTTGTATAATGTTTTTTACCTCTTTATTGTGTTTCATTGGTGTAATCAGCGATTTCAATATTTTGGTATTTGCTATTTGATTGTCCAGGTCTGCAAAGCCGAATCCCTTATATATACCATTTTCGACCAGAATAGCCGATTTTTCATTGGGGTTTCTCCCTTTGTCTATTATTAGGAAGTTTTGATTCTCAAAGGAGTGTTTATGTATAATTTTTTCAACTTTTTTATTGTAGTCTTCGGGTAATTCTTCACCAACACAAGCACCGTCGCATTCATCTATTCCATAATGGAAACATGCGCCGTTTGTCTTGTATTGATTAGTTAATTTTTGACATAGCTTGTATTCTTCTCTAAGTTTGTCGAGGGCATTTTTTCCTTCTGTGTTCGAAACAAAGCTGGTTAGTGGTTCTACACCGTTTTTTATTTTTTCTACCTTTAGTTGCAGGTATCCCTTATCGTCTTTAAAGTGATATAAACCGAAGATGAATTTACTTCTTCGTTGGGCTCTGTTGTATTTTGGCAGGTTTGTTTTTATTTCTTCCGATTCTTTAAGTAAAGCAATTAGCTCACTCCCGGTTTCTTCATAACTAACAGCAACAATTTCTTTCTGAATTTTTTTCGCATGCGATGATTTATTCAAAAAATGTTGATTGATTCTTTTTTTGATGTTTTTACTTTTACCTATGTATATTATCTCTCCGCCTTTTTTGTGGATGTAATAAACGCCCGTTGAAGTGGGAAGATCTCTTAAAATGGAAATTAGTTTAGGAGTAAGTTCACTCTTTTTTTCTTCAACAACTGATTCCTTTATAATTTTCTTGCCTGAATCTTTGTTTAAAAGTATTTTGAACAGTTTTACTGTAGCTAGTGCATCACCTGTTGCTCTGTGTCGGTCGGTAACAGGAATGCCAAGCGATCTGCACAGTTTTCCTAGACTGTAAGACTCCATTCCCGGTATTAATGTTTTCGATAATGAAACAGTATCGATTGTTTTTCTTTTGAACTCGTAGCCCAATCTTCCAAATTCAAGTTTTAGGATCCTGTAATCAAAAGATGAGTTGTGGGCAACTATTGTTGTTTCTTCCGTAATTTGAATAATTCGTTTGGCTACTTCGTAAAACTTTGGAGCCGAACGTAGCATTTTATTATTAATTCCTGTTAGTTTAGCCACAAATGGCTGAATAGGAATTTCGGGGTTTATCAAACTGGAGAATTGATCTACAATTTCATGTCCGTCAAATTTATAAATAGCAATCTCTGTGACTCCTTCTTCATTAAATTTTCCTCCCGTTGTCTCTATGTCAAGTATTGCGTACAAATTGTTTTCTTTATTACTGATGAAATTTTTAAGGATTAAATCATTGCATCATTCAATCATTCAATCATTGTTATAGGGCACAGGCCCTAAGTCCGAAAATAGAGCTGCCTATCCTCACCATGTTGGAGCCATTTTCAACAGCGAGATGATAGTCGCCACTCATTCCCATTGATAAGGTAGTGAAATTATCGTTCGAAGTTTTTAATTTGTCGTAAAGTTTCTTCAGGCTTTCAAATTCTTTTGAAATTTTATCCTGATCTTTTGTGTTTGTAGCCATCCCCATCAGACCTGTAATTCTAATGTTTTCGTATGCTCCAAAAGCTTCTGAAGCTAATAAATCATCGATTTCAGAACCTGAAAATCCAAACTTGCTTTCTTCATCGGCTATATGAACCTGTAGCAGGCAATCGATAACTCTTTCGTTTTGCTTTGCTCTTTTGTTTATTTCTTTCAGGAGTTTTGGGCTGTCCACACCGTGAATTAAACTTACAAACGAAGCCATGTATTTTACCTTATTACTTTGTACATGACCTATCATGTGCCATTCAATGTCTTTTGGCAGGTCTTCGTGTTTCTCTACCATTTCCTGAATTTTGTTTTCTCCAAAAACTCTGTGGCCGGCTTCGTAAGCTTCCAGGATATCCTCATTTGGTTTTGTTTTCGAAACCGCAACAAGTGTTACTCCATCAGGCAAAGTGCTCTTTATGTTATCTAAATTTTCAGAAATAATTCCCATCTCTTGTCCGCTATAAAATTCATTACACAGTTAAAGCATAATTGCTTTAATAAATAATAAGTCAATATTGTATGAATCTGCAAATTTACAGTCTAGGATTGATTTATAGAAAGAATAGATGAGATTATTTGTGAGGTTGCCGGAGGGGAGAAGGGGGCAAATCATATTTTTTGGGAGAAAATTATATAAAGCGTTTGGTTGGACCGATTCAATCTATGGTTTACTGCATTTATTTCTTATTAATGAATAATCAATTGGATGAGGGGGTAAAGTTGACAATACTAAATAAAGGACAGTTTAGGTTAGTGAGAGGTGTAGACTAACTAACATGCTTCTGCAGAATCTTTCAATGCCAAAATTAAAGAGTATAGAAGGCAATTTAGAGGAGTGAAAGATATCCTATTTTTCTTGTTCAGATTATGTAAACTTTATGCCTGATTTTTTAAGACTCCCCAGAAAATGGACTTGATCCGATCCTTGATCCGAGAGAGACTTATTCATTAATTGTATAATACAAAAAAAGCAACCCTAAATTAGGATTGCTTTTTTTCAAGAGCCGATGGAGGGACTCGAACCCACGACCTGCTGATTACAAATCAGCTGCTCTAGCCAGCTGAGCTACATCGGCAAAAATTAATATGT
>JBDLJM010000115.1 GCA_039714315.1 Bacteroidota bacterium
CACATGCACATGCAATTGAAATTATAATACAATAACATTTCTGTAAATGTATAATTACATAAGTAAATGAAAGATAAACCAAATAAAGGAAAAATATCTCGTCTGGATTTTATAAAAAAAACCGGATTGATGATTGGTGGAGTTGGACTTTTAAGGGGAGCAGCCCTTCCTGCATTATCATCGTGTGATAGATCAAAAGAAATGATTCCTTTGAACCTGCCGGATGCAAAGGTTAAGATTGGATTTATTGGAACCGGACAGAGATTACAAGAGCAGATAAAGTATGCATTGGATGCAATACCAAATTTCGAAGTTATTGCTTTGTGTGACATAATTCCTGAGCGAGCTCAAAAAGCGAAAGAATTTATTGCACCTAATGCTCAAACTTATACAGACTACAAGAAATTATTGGCAAATAAGGATGTGGAAGTGGTAGTTGTAAATACTCCGCTAGTAAGTCATTTTCAAATAGCAAAAGATTCTCTGGAAGCTGGAAAGCACGTGAATTGCGAAAAGACGATGGTTTATTCTATCGAGGAAGCTATCGAATTAGAAAGAATTGTGAAATCAAGACCTAATCAGATATTTCGTGTAGCACATGAGCATAGAAAAAACCCTTCAGTAAACAGAGTCAAAGAAGTTGTAGATTCAGGCGTTCTTGGTAAAATAACTCATATAGAAGGTCGTTGGGATAGCTATAACGATTGGGGAAGAAAACTTGATCAGTTTGCTTCCGGCAAGGTAGATCCAAAATGGGAGGAAATGGTTAATTGGCGTAAGTATACTAAGTACTGCGGTGGATTGATGACCGAAATTATTACGCATTTGGTGGATACTACAAACTATATACTGGGTACTCATCCTATTAAAGCAATGAGTTCGGGTAGTATTAACTATTGGAAAGACGGTCGTACAACCTATGATAATGTTGATACAGTATATGAATATCCCGAAGGATTTCACGGACACTTTGGTGCAAACAGAGCATCTCAGTACGAAGGTGGATTTTTTAAAATATACGGAGAGTTGGCAACCATAGAGTTTAGAATGGGAGTGAAGCACGATGTGAAAATTACTCCAAATCCAAAACTTAAGGATAAGGCTGATATTGATGGGGTAACAGGAGCTTCGATAAAGATCATAAAAGATTCTGAAAAGAAAACCCTTACTGTTGAAGATGATGTTTACGAATCTTACAACGATAATATGTATACTTATAATGCCGATACTATCTTCAGTTATAAGCATTTACTGGATATGGTAGTTGAAGGAGCTCCGGTTGATATTTCTGTAACAGATGGAAAGAAGACAGCTATTAGTGTTCACATGGCTAACTTATCAAACCGAAATAACACAATAGAATACTGGAAACCTGAATATAATGGTTAAAGAGTCCTTGATTGAAAGAGCAATGAATAATTTTTTCCTAACGATTGTTGCCGCTTTGACTTTGTTTTCTTGTAGTGAAGAACAAAATAGAAAAGGGAATTTAAAATTCCCGAACAAACTCGAAGTTAATAGCGTTGAACAATTTGCGATATCAAAATGGTTGACAAACGACGATAATAACTGGGAAGTAAAAAAGGAAAACGGAGAGTTTCGTTTGAATCTTTTACATAAAGGAGAGTTTGGGGCTATCAGAAAACCATCCTCATTTGCAGTACTGAAGGATTTGGATATTACTGATTTTGAGTTAACTCTCGAAGCTAAAAGTCTTGTCGATTCCACTATCAAAGGAAGAGATGTGATTGTGTATTTTGCATTTCAGGATTCTCTTCACTTTTATTATGTACATGTATCAAACGAAAATCACAAATATCACAATATAATAGGAGTGGTGAATGGAAGCGACCGACTGCCAATAACAACAAAGCTGGAGGAAGATTCAAAAGCTCGTTTACACGGATATGAATGGCATAAAATAAAAATTGTTAGAAAAATAGAATCAGGGTCTGTAAAAGTTTATGTAGATGATATGGATAAACCAATTCATGATATACAAGATAAAACTCTAATGCATGGAAGTGTAGGAGTTGGATCTTTTGATGACTATGGTAGTTTCAGAAACATTAAACTTATGTATAACTCTGATAAAAAAAAGAAATAAGAATACTGAGATTTTGATATGGATATAAAAAGAAAAATAAAATTAGCCCTTGCGGCTGTAGGACCGGGATTGTTTCTGATAGGGTACAATATTGGAACAGGTAGTGTTACAACTATGGCAAAGGCAGGTGCAGAATATGGAATGTCACTTTTTTGGGCGGTTGTTTTATCAGCATTGTTTACATATGTACTTATGGTTGCCTATGGGAAACTTACTATTGTATCTGGTAAAACGGCACTGGCAAACATTAAACACGAATTTGGCAAAATAGGAAAACCGCTTGCCCTTTACATATTTATAGCTTTGGTTATAGGAGAGGTAATGGCTCTTATGGGAGTAATGGGAATTGTTGTTGACCTTATTAAGGAAGGAATTTATATCATTGATCCAACTTTTGGTTCTGATAATATCGGAATATGGATTACGTTGTTTATTACAACAATATTGTATGCATTGATTTGGAAAGGTAGCTACAAGTCATTCGAAAAAGTATTGACAATATTTGTAATAATTATGGCTCTGAGTTTTATCGTTGTTTTCATCCTTGTGAAACCTGATTTCAGTGAAATTCTTAATGGACTGATACCAAGTATCCCTTCAAATGGAGCTATGAAAATTATTGCAGCAATGGCCGGTACTACTTGCTCGGCAGCTGTATTTATTATGCGTAGTACTGTAGTAGCAGAAAAAGGATGGAGTCTGAAAGACCTGAAAATTGAGAGAAAAGATTCTGCTGTTTCTGCAATAATGATGTTGTTCCTTAGCGGAGTTATAATGGCTGTAAGTGCCGGAACATTAAAAGTAATGGGGCTTCAGTTAAATGAAACTAAAGAGATGATAAGCATGTTTGAGCCTATTGGAGGAAAAGCGGCAGCCTTTCTTTTGATCTTTGGTATTGTAGGTGCAGGTATTTCAACTGTATTCCCTATAGTACTTATAGCTCCTTGGTTATTAAGTGATTATAACGAAAAACCAAGAGATATCAAATCTCCGTTATACAGAACATTAACTTTCGTAGCATTAATATTTGCCTTCGGAATGCAGTTCATGGACGAACGTCCTATTGCTGTAATGATAATTTCTCAGGCTTTTCAAACACTAATTCTTCCGGCAGTAGTAATACCGGCATTTATATTGTTAAACCGTAAATCGTTTATTGGTGAATACAAGGCAAAGTTAAAGGAGAATATAGGAATAATGGCAGTTATCATTTTTTCATTGGTAACAGCGTATTTCTCATTAGCAGAGATGTTGTAATAGTTTTAGATTATTTGGGCATTGGGTCGAAGCCAACACAGTTAAAAAAGATAAATAAGTAAGATGAAAATAGATGTAACAATAGTAGGAGGAGGAATGATTACGAATGATCTCATTCTTCCTGCAATTTATCACCTGCAAAGAACAGGTATTGTTAACGAAATAAATATATCAGCATTAAATAGTGCTCCATTAAAAGAGTTAAAGGAAAACCAGGATCTGAAAGATAATTTCCCGGGACAGGATTTCAATGCCTACCCATCAGTGGATAGATATGAGGATGAATTGTATCCTGATTTGTTCAGAGAAGTATTGGGTAATATGAAAAAACGTCAGGTTGTTGTTGTGGCATTACCCGATCAGCTTCACTATACTGCTGTAAAAGAGGCTTTGGAAGCTGAGCAGAATGTGTTGTGTGTAAAACCATTGGTCTTAAAATATGAACAGGCTGTTGAATTGGAAAAACTTGCCCTTGATAAAGGTTTGTTCGTTGGTATTGAATATCATAAACGTTTCGATAGAAGAGCACGATTGGCAAAGAAAAACTATATGGCAGGTAAATTCGGTGACTTCAAAATGGGAGAAGCGAAAATGATTGAGCCATATTATTATCGTTATTCAAACTTCCAGAATTGGTTTACCACAGATAAAACCGATCCCTTTGTGTATGTAGGTTGTCACTATGTTGACTTGGTTTACTATATATCAGAATTAAAACCGATTGAAGTTTCTGTTCAGGGGGTAAAAGGAAAATTCCCTAATGGTAACGAAGGTTATATGTGGGCAAACGGACGTGTTCGTTTCGAGAATGGAGCTTTGCTTAATGTAACAGATGGATTAGGTTATCCTGATGATGCGGCCGGAGGTAACGATCAGGGGCTTGTAATGTATTGTGAAGGTGAAGAAAGAGCCGGAATGATAAAGCATGACGACCATTTCCGTGGAGTGCAGAATTCATACCTTGAAAAAACTACAGGTCCTGTAAATAAATACTTTGGATTTGTTAATCCTGATTTTGTACAAATGGCACCATGGACGGGCGAAGGTCTGGAACCAATAGGTTATGGAGTAGAATCTGTAAATGCAACTATTGTACAATCGTTGGAAATCCAAAAAGCAGTTGAAGGTTTGTCGGAAGAAGAATCTTTAGTAAAACGTCGCGAATTGATAAAGGAAGTTGATGCTAAAAATCAAATTGCAACACCAGCAAATTCGTACATAAACGAATTAGTAGTTGAAGCAGCCCGTTTGTCAATAGAGAATGACGGTGATCGCGTAAAAATAGTTTACGGCGATAATGCACACGTGGAATTAGTTAGAGGAAAATAATACGAATATAGAAACGTATATATGTACTGTTAACAAGCTTACATAAACATGCGTTTCAGAAATAAAAGAAAAATCATGGCAGTATATGATTTAACACCGGTTGAAGTACCGCAGATAGAAACAAAATACAGAAGTATTAAGACAGCTATTCCTGTACCGGAATCAGTTGAGATATTTGAAAGAATAGTAAAATCAGAACCTCGTTCAATGCAGGGGCAACCTCCTGTTGTTTGGCACAAAGCAAAGGATTTTACAATTGAGGATAAATGGGGAAACCGTTGGATCGACTGGTCTTCAGGAGTACTTATTACAAATGCAGGTCACGGACGCGATAAAATTAAAGATGCTTTGAAAGAAGCAGTCGATAATGATTTGCTTTCGACTTATGTATTTATGCACGAAAAAAGAGCTTTGCTAACAGAAGCTTTGGCAGGTAAATCGCCTGATTCTGAAAATTATAGAGTATTCTTGCTTTCATCAGGTTCAGAAGCTACTGAAAACTGTATTAAGCTTGCTAAGACTTACGCTATGGAAAAGCATGGTCCGCAAAAGAAATATTTCGTAACATTTACTGATGCTTTCCATGGTCGTACAATGGGATCACAGTTAGCAGGTGGTATTCCGACTCTTAAAACATGGATTGGAGAATCAGCTGATAAATCGTTTATTCAGGTTCCTTTTCCTAATGGATATCGTCAGCCGGATACATCATTTGATCTATTTCTTAAATCAATAGAGGAGCAAGGTGTTAAACCGGAAGAAATTGCAGGAGTTATGACTGAGTCTTATCAGGGAGCAGGTACAGAGTTTTTGCCATACGAGTACGCACAGGAACTTTCAGCTTTTTGTAAGAAATACGATATAGTTTTGATTATGGATGAAGTTCAGGCTGGATTCGGGCGTTCAGGAAAATTCTGGTCATTCGAACACTACGATGTTAAGCCCGATTTAATCGCTGCCGGAAAAGGTATTACTTCATCACTTCCTTTGTCGGCTGTAATTGGTCGTAAGGAAATAATGGAACTTTATGCACCGGGATCTATGACTTCAACTCACTCGGCATCACCACTGCCGGTAGCCGCTGCTTTGGCAAACTTAGAAATTATCGAGGAGGAGAATTTGGTTGAGAAAGCTGCTAAATTAGGAGAGATCCTTAATCCTGAGTTGGAAAGAATTCAAAAGAAATACCCGGATGTATTGGGAGAATTTAACGGAAGAGGTCTGGTTGCAGCTATACAGGTTGTAAAACCGGGAACAAAAGATCCTGATCCTGCAACAGCTCAGAAAATCAATCTAGCTGCATTGTACAAAGGATTATTGATGTTTGCGCCGGTAGGATTACAGGGGGCAACACTTAAAGTAGTTCCTCCATTAAATATTACAGAAGAAGCACTTCGCGAGTCTATTGTTGTATTCGAAGAAGCTGTGGATGAAATTTTAGGATAAAATAATTTAGTACAATAAATTTTGCCCTGCTGGTACTTTTGAACCAGCGGGGCTTTTTAATCAGAGTCCGATGAGAGGAAATTTATTAACCACTAAGATTCATAAAGCAAAGCTAAAAGTATCATATAGAATTAACAGATTTGGGATATCTGTGAAGCTTAAAAATAGTCTATTAAAATCAGTTTTATTGTAAGTGATGTGGATCAAAAAGTGATTTTTATTGCCACTTTGTGTATTGTATAAAACAGTTTCTTTCTTTTAATTTGATGGTTATAGTGAATGCTATAAGCTATTAATTAATTTTTGCTTTTATTAGGTTGAGATTAATATAGATTATTGATAATAATTTTAATGGGTTTAGGAGTTCTTATCTTGAATTCATTCTATAAAAAATATATAGAATTATGAATAGTAATACGATAATTGGAGTTGATTTAGGTGGTACAAAAATCCACAGTGGACTAATTGTAGGAGGAGATGTTTTGGAAGAAAGCAAAGTTCCTACACCACAGAATGCAACTCAGGAAGAAGTTTTAGAGGCAATTGTAACTGCCATCAATAATGTACTGAATGATGAAGTAGAAGGTATTGGTATTGGCTTACCGGGAGTAATGGATCTCGAAGAGGGAGTTATTATCAATACTGTAAATATACCTTCTTTAAATGGATTAAAAATTACAGAATATTTGACTTCTGTATTTGAAGTGCCAGTTTTTATTAATAATGATGCAAACTGTTTTGTTATTGGTGAAAAATATTTCGGTCATGGAAAAGAATATAGCGATATAGTTGCAATGACTCTTGGTACAGGATTAGGAGGAGCTGTGGTTGTTAATAATAGATTGTACTCAGGAAAGAATGTTGCTGCTGGAGAAATATGTGCTATTAAATATAAGGAGCATGATTTAGAGCATTATTGCAGTTCTCAATTCTTTAAGAAGGAGTATAATACTACCGGACTGGATTTGTACAATAAGGCAAAAGAAGGCGATGCAGAAGCATTAAGGATTTTTAAAGAGTATGGGAACAATTTAGGTGAAGCAATATATACTTTGATTTTAGTGTATGATCCGCAGCTTATTGTAATTGGTGGTTCCATTGCTGGAGGAAATGAGTTCTTTGTAGATGGAATTCACGAAGTATTAAAGACTTTCCCTGTTCAGGAGCAAATTAAAAAACTTAAAATAGCTTTTTCTAATGAGCCCAAAGCAGCAGTACTAGGAGCAGGAGCTTTGGTTTACGACGGAAAAGAAGAAGGATTTAATATTAAGCACTAACACGTGGACAGTAGATATATAGATATTGTAGAGCTTTTTAAATCAGGCGTTAATGAAGTAAAACCCGATGTTTTATTGGGTAATAGTATATCGCTTAATAATAATGAAATGCTGATTAAAAATCAATCGGGCAGGGTTTTGGTGATTGATTTGTCGAAATATGATAATGTTATTGTTATTGGAGCCGGAAAAGCTACTGCAGCAATGGCCAAAAAACTGGAAGAGATACTGGAAGCAAAAATCACTTCCGGTACTATTGTTAGTAAGTACGGTTTTAAGGCTGCTTTAAAAGTAATAGATGTTCTTGAAGCCAGCCATCCTGTACCGGATGAAAACGGAATGAAAGGAGCGCAAGCTATTGTCAATATCTGTAAAAAAGCTACGGAAAACGATTTGATAATAAATCTTTTGTCGGGTGGAGCATCTGCCTTGCTTCCACTACCGGTAGAGGGAGTGAGCTTAGAAGAAAAACAAGCTGTTACAAGCGATCTTTTAGATTCAGGAGCAAGTATCGACGAAATCAATATTATCCGCCGACATTTATCAGATATTAAAGGAGGAGGATTGTTAAAGTACATATATCCTGCCGATTTAGTAACCATGGTTATTTCTGATGTAATTGGTGATAAAATTGATATTATCGGATCAGGGATTACTTATCCTGCAGAAAGGAATATAGAAGATTTTAACCGCATAGTTGAAAAATATAATCTTTCCGGTTCTACTATCGATTTTGTTAGGGCTAATGCTGGTAAAACCAAAGAAACTAAAATAGTTTCTGACGAAAAATTGGAAGATTACAAAGCTTCAAATTTAGTTCTGGGTAACAATACACTGGCCTTAAGCAAGATTAAGCAAGAAGCCGAAAAACTTGGATACGAAACTGTCATTGTAACATCTGAGCTTGAAGGAGAAGCAAGCGAAGTGGGAGAGAAGTTGGTAGAAGATGCGGTTGACTTTAGATATAATAAAGCTGAATCAGGAAAAAAATATTGTTTTTTATACGCAGGCGAAACAACTGTGACTATAAAAGGAAAAGGTAAAGGAGGAAGAAATCAGGAAATGGTTCTTGCAGCCGCCAGAGCCCTTGAAGGAACAGATGGAATTACCTTTTTAAGCGGAGGAACCGATGGAAACGATGGGCCAACAGATGCAGCAGGTGCTGTTTGTGATGGTACAACTTTAAAAAATGGAGATGATAAGTATTTAGATATTAATGAATATCTTGATAATAATGATTCCTACCACTATTTTAAAGAAACCGATGAATTGTTATTGATAGGACCAAGTGGAACAAATGTTATGGATGTTCAAATCGTTTTGATTGATGCTACATTGCATTGATAACCTATAGGTACGATTCACGAATGGCACCAATATCATGCACGAATTGATATTATATTGTAAGAAAGAATACATGGAAAGAATAAATTTTAGAATACAATTAAACGAAGGATTTAAAGAAGAATACGAAAAGCGTCATAATCCGGTTTGGGAAGAATTGGAAAGTCAGTTTTTGAATAATGGGGTTATAGAGTATAATATTTTTATGGATGATGATACTAACGAAATTTTTGGTGTTATTACCGTCGAATCAAAACAACATTGGGAAGAAATTGGGAAGTCGGATGTTGTTGCCCGTTGGAGAAAACACATGGATCCTATTTTTGCCAAAAACGCAGATGGTTCTGTTAAAATGACCAGAATGAGAGAGGTTTTTCACATCATGAAAAAAAACTCGTAGAGACGATTCACGAATCGTCTCAATTATTATGTTAGTTTTACCTATAACGAAAACAAATGAACAATGAAACCAAGGCCATACGTATTAAAAGAAACAAACTGGAAATCAGTTAAGGATATAGATTATAAAGTAGCAATTCTTCCATGGGGAGCAACCGAAGCACATGGTTGGCACTTACCTTATGCAACTGATAATTACGAAGCAGCTATGGTTGCAGAATTGGCTGCAGAGAAAGCATGGGAACAAGGAGCAAAAGTAGTTGTATTACCTGAGATTCCTTTTGGAGTTAACACTCAGCAAATGGATCTTAAGCTAACTATCAATATGAACCCTTCTACTCAGCTTGCAGTTCTACAGGATGTTATTGAGAGTTTAGAAAAGCAAGGAATAGAAAAACTTGTTGTTTTAAATGGTCATGGTGGAAATGATTTTAAGTGGATTATTAGAGAGCTTCAAAAAGATTCAGATGTATTTATCTCGGCAGTTAATTGGTTCGCTATAAAAGATGAAGATGGGATTTTTGACGATCAGGGAGACCATGCCGATGAAATGGAAACAAGTTTTATGTTGCACGCTTACCCTGAGCTGGTACTACCAAAAGAAGAGTGGGGAGATGGTGAAAGTCATAAGTTAAAGATAGATGCCTTAAACGAAAATTGGGCATGGACACCTCGCGAATGGACTAAGGCTACTGTAGATACCGGGGTTGGTAGCCCCAAATTAGGAACAGCCGAAAAAGGAGAAAAATTTATTGAATATGTTACTAACAAAATAGCAAAGTATTTTGTTGATTTGGCCGATGCCGATGTTGATGATTTGTATGAAAAATAGTAGTTGTTATTTTTGATTTTACTATACAAAGGGAGAAGCTTATTGAGTTTCTCCCTTTTTTTGAGGTTATTAATCATTTTGAATAGTAATTGAATTACTTATCTATAGTGCCAAATCTTTACTACATAGTGTCAAATAGTATATTGAGTTTAGAAGAATGAT
>JBDLJM010000116.1 GCA_039714315.1 Bacteroidota bacterium
GCAATTATACTGTCACTTTCTATTACACAGTTATCCATCACAATACTACCCATACCTATGAGTACATTATCGTGAATAGTACAACCGTGTACCAGTGCATTATGTCCTATTGAGACATTGTTCCCAATATTTGTCGGTGCTGTTTTATAGGTGGCATGAATTACAGCCCCATCTTGTACATTTACCTTATTTCCCATTCTAATATAGTGAACATCACCCCTAACTACTGCATTAAACCAAATAGAGCAATCATTCCCCATTTCTACATCGCCGATAATTGTAGCATTTTCAGAAAAATAACAATTATCACCCCATTTAGGTTCGATTCCCTTTAATTCTTTTATTAGAGCCATCTATATTTTTTAATTGTTTTTTGCGAATAATATTTTGTTATGTACAAATATAGTTTAATCGTAGTTTTGCAAAAAAAAGAGAGGCAATTATTATCACCTCTCTTTTATATTTAAAAGTTATTAGTTGCCCAGCTGTGGCAGTTTATTTTCTTTTTCTTCCGGAACCTCATTAGAGGACTCAACCCCTGTGGCAAAATATTTTGTATCACCATCCCACAGGATTTTCATATATTTTTGTTCGAAGAATAAATTAACTCTTTCTCCCGATAGCTGCGCTTCCTGAAGCTTCCTCAATAGTTCTTCATCTTTTCCGTTTATTGAAAATTCAAAAATTTTGCTGCCCAAATTGGCACTTTTCGATTTTCCCACCGTTCCCATATCTAAACGGCCTTCCCAGGTTTTAAATACAACACCTTTTTTCTGGATTTTCATTATCACTCCTGCCTGTGTTCCCTCACTGTAATTTCCGAGATACAGAAAGGCAAAAAATGCTATCAGAATTAATACTATTACTGCAATAATTTTCTTAATCATGTTATTTTCTTTTCATATTAAACAACTGAATCTAAAATTAAAGATATAACTTTTATATTTAAATTTAATATATCTCAACCTAAAACAACTGTACTTTTATAAACCATGACGTTTCCTTCCAAATCAAAAATTTCAATCCAAAATACATAGATGCCTTTAGAGTTAATGTGGTTGTTGATATCGGTACCATCCCAGATAAAACTTCCTTCAATACCCATTAAATAGTTGTTGGCGATATTTTTGATGAAAACTCCATTTGCATTGAAAACTTTAACGTTGGCGATAAAACCGGGTTTAGTCATTGTGTAATATATCTCAGTTATGTCGTTCGATCCGTCAGAATTCGGGGTAAATACTTCGGGCTTCACGGCAAAAGGAATTTCGGTAGTGTAATTTTTTGGAGTCGATGAGTTTTGAAGACCCGGAGTTGCCCCACCACTACTTTGTGAAGCAGAAGTCCAGTTATTAGTGTTTAAACCCGGATTAGAAGCCTTTATCCTTTCCAGTGATATGCCTTTACGATTTTCATCTCTCATTAAATTAATATGCATGTTCGAATTGTAGCACACTTTATCAATAAACTCAAAAGCCTGATTAAGAAGAGCCAGATTACCATCATCATTACTCATTTTGGGAAGAGATCCTATCTCTATAAATCTGCAACGCTTTGAACTTTTATAATTATCTATTATTGATTTTGCGTTTTTGGTGATAACGAAATAACTGCGGGGTGCGAAAAGGATATTTCTTTCAGTGATTTTTTTCAAATTGTTATAATCACTGTTTTCATCAGGATTACTGAAATTTGAAATGTAAAAATTTCGCATATTTATATACTTATCAGAGTTGTTGTAGATTTCAATAAATTCGTCGCTGTTAACCTTGGGGTTAAACATTATCTCATTAATGACTAAATCGTCTTTATCGGCTGGATGAAAGTTTGCTATCCAAATTGTGTCGCTTTTAATTTCATCATTATTACAACTTTCCAAATCTCCAACCAGAAAGTATGTTAGATTATTAATAGGATTTCCATTTAGTGAAATTTTTATTTCTGATGTCCCGTCGGGTTTGTTGAAACTATTTATAATGAAGTTTTCAGTATAGTTTGTTTCGATATTTGGTGAGTTGTCATTTGTGAAATTAGTATAAAGAATTGAAATTTTAGTTAGGCTGTCATTTGTCGAAACTTCTGAAATCTGATTTTCAATTTCAGGGAAGTGATTTTTGTTATAAACTGAATTTATTAATCCCGGACTTCCTCCGTCAGTATTTATTGAAGCGATCCAATTTTCTTTTTTTATACAGTTATTGTCGGGATTGATAAGCTCTATACTCCACCCGCCATCTTTTTTTTCCGGATTATTAATCCAATTTACATTATATTCTACCTGATTAATCAAGAGATTATTATCAGTATTTATTTTAATTAGGGTGCCGGTATTATTTAGTGAAGTAAAATCAATGAAAATATGCGATAAGTGTTGATAAGCTATGCTGTCGGATGTAATTATTAAATAATGATCTTTTTCTAAAGTATAGCCTGGAAGAGTATGTTTTTTTGTCCCAATTGTTAATGTCCATTGATCTGTTCTGACTTTTCCATTGGAATTATTGTATAGTTCAATGTATTCAGTTTCAGGAAGATTTATTGAGGGAGAAGGATCGAACATAATCTCATTGATCACAATATCATTTTCTTTTGGCAGGTAGTACAGAATTGTCTCGTTGTAACTGTCTAAAATATTGTTGTTAATGTCCGAAATGTTACTAAGCGAAAAGTTGTATTCATTACCGCTTATCAAATTCTCTATGTGACTTAGTTTAAATGATACACTATCTTCGGTTGAAATATTATCTATTACAACATCAGGTGTAATTACAATTTGTTCTTTGGTAAAAGGGAATACTTTCTCGGTAAATACGATTTCGGTTTCATCCATATTTGATATTTCAATCCTGCTTATGTTTGGAGGTGTTTCATCTACAACCGTAATTTCCGTTACACTGAAATTATCAAAGGCAAATTTTGTAGCTCTTGTGATTGTATATCTGGCACTTATTCCGAAGAAGGAAGATTTAAAATAAGGAATGGCAAAATATAATTCGGAAATTGTAATATAGCTATTATCAGCAGGTGATTTATATTTTAACGACCAGATATTATTTATGTTTTCAATTGTAATATCTAACTCAACCGGGTTGTAATTCAGAAATGAATCATCGCTTTTCAGTATTAATGTTTTATTGATTCCGTCGGAATAGAAAAGTTCAATTTTATCGGTATTCCTTCCTATATCAAGAAAAATCGATTTTGAATTCTCGAAGTCAGATGATTCTGAGGCCAGGTAAATTCTGGAATAATTATTTGAAGAAGGGTTAAAGTCATAAGATATTCTGAATTTCCACAGGGCATTATTTGATAGTTCCGAGTTTGTGTACAGGTAAGATATACCTTCTTCTGTGGCGTTAAGTTTTAACTTTTTTTGAGAATCTACAGTGAAGTTATCCGAATCACCTGTCCATGCAGGTGAGGATGTGAAATTCCCGTCATTAAAATCATCCTTGAATTGTGAAAATATAAAAGAAGGGACTAACAGTAAAATTAAGGTTAGCTGTTTCATAGTTTATGGTAAATTTAGTTGGGGTATACTAAAGATAGTGAATATTTAAGGAGAAGAATAAATTTGACAGGTAATTATTTAAAAAATTGAAACTGATAGTTTAATTTTGCGGTCAAAATCGCGAAATGTACAAAAGTCTTATCCGTCCGATTCTCTTCAGATTTTATGCTGAAGATGTCCATAATTTTGTTTTTGGGTCAATAAAAACATTTTCTAAAATTCCGGGAGTGCCGGCTATTTTTAGAGCACTGTTTAACTATGAGAACAAATCTCTTGAACGCACAGTTTTTGGGATCAAGTTTAAAAACCCTGTTGGCTTAGCTGCCGGTCTTGATAAGGATGCCGAGCTTTTTGATGAGCTCGCAAATTTTGGTTTCGGTTTTATTGAAATAGGAACAGTAACTCCGAAAGGACAGCCGGGAAATCCTGCTCCAAGAGCTTTTAGATTAATACCGGATGAAGGTCTGATAAACCGTATGGGATTTAACAACAAGGGTGTTTTGGGTGCAAAAGAACTGTTGGAGAAAAGAAAATCAGGAGTAGTAATTGGTGGGAATATTGGTAAAAATAAAGTTACCCCCAATGATAAGGCAGTAGATGATTACGTTTTCAATTTCCATGCTTTGTTCGATGTAGTGGATTATTTTGTTGTTAATGTAAGCTCGCCTAATACCCCAAATCTTCGTGAGCTGCAGGACAAAGAACCTTTGACTCATTTGTTGGGTACTTTGCAGAAAATAAACCTTGAAAAAGAAGTACAGAAACCGATATTATTGAAAATTGCACCGGATTTAACCGATGAGCAGTTAGATGATATTGTAGATATTGTGAATGATACTAAAATTGCAGGGTTGATTGCCACAAACACTACTATTTCGCGTGAAGGCTTAACAGCATCAAAAGAGAGAATTGAAGAGATAGGCGCGGGAGGTTTGAGTGGAGTACCGGTTAGAGAAAGGTCGACCCAAGTTGTGAAATATCTTCATGAAAAATCAAACGGAGCCTTCCCGATTATTGGAGTAGGAGGAATACATACAGCCGAAGATGCCATAGAGAAACTAAAAGCAGGCGCCAGTCTGGTTCAGGTTTATACCGGTTTTATATACGAAGGACCTTCGATAGTTAAGAATATTAATAAAGGTATTGCCAAGGCAGGACTTTAATGGTATAATAGCGAGGGCTTAATATTAAGTAAAGCCCTCGCTAGTTTTTTACTTCAATAAGCCCGCTCTCTTCAATAAAGCGTCGGCAGTAGCTTCTCTTCCTCTGAATTTTTTGTACAATTCTTTCGGGTGTTCCGAACCTCCTTTGCTCAAAACATTTTCTTTGAAAGCATCGGCCACTTCTTTAGAGAAAATACCTTTTTCTTTAAAATACTCAAAAGCATCCGCATCCAAAACTTCAGCCCATTTATACGAGTAATATCCCGAAGAATATCCTCCCTGGAAGATATGAGAGAACTGCGTTGAAATTGATGTTTCTGGATTTATCGGATAAATTGATGTCTTTTTAGTTGCTTCTAATTCGAATTTTGAAAGATCACCTATTTTATCTGTATTAGAATTGTTGTGCCATGCCATATCAAGGAACCCGAAGTTTAGTTGGCGAACAGTTTGTATGCCTTCCATAAAGTTTGATGTTTCCTTAATCTTTAGAATGTATTCTTCCGGAATTTTTTCACCTGTTTTATAATGAAAAGCAAACAAGTCTAAAGCTTCTTTCTCGTAGCACCAGTTTTCGAATATCTGGGACGGAAGTTCAACAAAATCCCAGTAAACATTTGTTCCTGACAGACTTTCGTATTTTACCCTCGACAACATTCCGTGCAATGCATGTCCGAACTCGTGGAAAAGTGTTGTTACCTCCTGAAAAGTTAGCAATGACGGTTCCGTTTCTGTTGGTTTTGTAAAATTACACACAATCGATACATGCGGACGTTCGTCTTCACCATTTACAATTCTCTGATCTTTAAAAGAAGTCATCCAGGCACCACCGCGTTTACCTTCTCTCGGGAAGAAATCAGCGTAGAATATTGCAACCAACTCATCATTAACAGTATTTACCTTGTATGTTTTAACATCTTTGTGATATTTGTCGATGTTGAAAATCTCTTCAAACTTAATATCATACAGCTTACCGGCTATTGTAAAAACCCCGTCAATAACTTTATCAAGACTAAAATACGGCTTAAGTTCCTCACTGTTGAAATTGAACTTTTTCTGTTTCAATTTCTCACTGTAGTATGCCGAATCCCATGATTCCAAAATTTCCGGACCACCAACTGACTTTGCATATTCGCTTAATTCCTTATGTTCGTTAATTGCTGCCGGTTTAGATTTGCTAAGCAAATCATCTAAAAAATTATTTACTTTTTCCGGCGATTGGGCCATTCTTTCTTCCAGAACAAAATCAGCATGAGTTTTATAGTCCAGAAGCTCAGCTCTTTTTTTTCGGAGATTAACTATGTTTTTAACTATATTTTTATTGTCCTTTTCATCACTTTTAAAAGCTCTTGAGCCGTATGCAATTGCAAGTTTTTTTCGCAGTTCCCTGTTTTCGGCATATTTCATAAAAGGTACATAACTGGGGAAGTCAAGATTTATTAACCATCCTTCCTTTCCTTTTTCCTTAGCCATCAGTTTTGCAGCTTCTTTTGCGGAGTCAGGCAGTCCGGCTAAATCTTTTTCATTGTTAAGAAGCATCTCAAACGAGTTAGTTTCTGCAAGAACATTTTCCCCAAATTTTAATGAAAGTTTTGACAGTTCGGAATCGATTTCTCTAAGCTCTTTCTTTTTTGTGTCATCGAGTTTAGCACCATTACGCGAAAAACTTTTATAGGTTTTTTCGAGAAGCCTGTTTTGTTCTTTAGAAAGGTTGTCTTTATCTTTATTTTCCCAAATAATGTTGATTCTTTCGAACAGCTTAGAGTTAAGTCTGATGTCGTTAGAGTATTCGGTTAGCATCGGAGAGAACTTTTGTGCTATTTTCTGTATCTCGTCATTAGTTTCGGCACTGTTCAGGTTGAAGAATATTGTAGATGTTTGTCCTACAAGTTCACCTGCAAACTGCATTGCTTCTATAGTGTTATCGAAAGTAGCCTCTTCTTCATTTTCTGCAATTGCATTTATTTGTTTTTTTCCAATTCTTATTGCCTCTTCTAACGCGGGTAAAAAGTGTTTTTCATTAATTTTCGAAAATGGAACCGTGTTGTATGCTGTGTTGAAGTTTTCTAATAAAGGATTATTCATGATTATTAATTTTTATGAAATCCCCATCTCGGCTAAGCCGAGACCAAATGAGATGAAAATAATGGGGATGCCACCTGCCTGCGTGATGCAGTCAGGCAGGTATGACCGAAATATAAAATTATACATGTGAAAAAAATCTCGCAGAGTCGCAAAAGCACAAAGAGATATATGCTTTGCGTCTTCGCGTCTTTACGAGAGTAAATATATTAATAAAGCAGCTAATTAATACTTAGTCTTAACTTCTTCAGCTCCCTTAATAACTTTTTCTTTCAAAGATTCTTTATAAGCAATAATTCTATCGCGAACCTCTTTGTTTTGTGCGCCAATTATTTGTGCAGCCAGAATGCCGGCATTTTTTGCTCCATCCAGAGCCACAGTAGCTACAGGTACACCGCCGGGCATTTGTAAAATAGAAAGAACAGAATCCCACCCATCTATAGAGTTAGATGATTTTACCGGAACACCAATTACAGGGAGAGGCGACATAGAAGCAACCATACCCGGTAAATGTGCAGCACCGCCTGCACCGGCAATAATTGCATTTATACCTCTTGTGTGGGCATTTTTGGCATAGTCCCAAAGTTTTTCCGGAGTTCTGTGAGCCGAAACAATATCTATTTCGGTTTCTATACCTAATTCTTTTAATACATCAATTGCCTCTTGCATTACCGGCAGATCGGAAGTACTGCCCATTATAATTCCTATTTTCATAAGTCTAAAGTCTAAAGTCTAAAGTCTAAAGTTGTAATTGCCAACATCTTGAACTCTAGGGTTTAAAACAATTATCTGTTAAATACTTTTATTTAATTCTTTATCAATAGCACTGATCATTTTTTCAAACTCTACCTTGTCGTAAAGTCTTGAGAGAAAAATGATTTTTCCATTTTTATCAAGTACAATATTTCTTGTAACTCCGGCTTTTGGCAGAGTAAAAGACTCAAATAAAGACCCGTCTTCATCAATAGCAACCGGGTAGGTAATTCCGGTTTTTTCGATAAAAGGCTTAACTTTTTCAGGTTTTTCCTTTAGGTCGACAGCTACTAAAATAAATTCATCATTTTTGAACCTTTGCCATACTTCTTTTTCCAAATGCGGCATTTCCTTTCTGCAAACTCCACACCATGAAGCGGTAAACTGTAAAACCACAACTTTACCTTTTAAACTTTCACTGCTAATCTGATCACCATTCATCAGTGATAATTCAATTTCAGGTGACTGATCTCCTACTTTTACTCTATATCCTCTGGATCCATCCTCCTGGGCAAGAGAAATCTGAGAGATCAATAATGATAATATGATTATAAATTTATTCATTTTAAATTTAATTCCAATTTTAGTGTATAATTGTTTCTAGCAAACAACTCTAATTGTTTTTTTAACTTTTTCGGCAACTTCTCTGGCTTTACTCAAATCATCATCAACAACGGTAACATGTCCCATTTTTCTGAAAGGTCTTGTTTCTTTCTTACCATAAATGTGTGGAGTTACTCCGGGCATCCCGAGTATTTCGTTTATTCCGTCGTAAACAACATTTCCGGTAAAGCCTTCTTCTCCAACCAGATTTACCATTACTCCGCCAACTTTACTGTCGGTTTTTCCCAATGGCAGGTCTAAAATAGCTCTTATGTGTTGTTCGTATTGCGACGTGTATGATGCTTCAATTGAGTAGTGTCCCGAATTATGAGGTCTTGGAGCAACTTCGTTTACAATGATTTCATCATTTTTGGTTTGGAACATTTCTACCGCTAGCAAACCTGTTGAGCCAAGTTTTTTAGCTGTGTCAATTGCTATTTTTCTTGCTTTTTCGGCAACATCATCATCAATTCTTGCCGGACAAATTACATACTCAACCTGATTCGCAGTCGGATGAAATTCCATTTCCACAACAGGGTAGCTTACAGAATCTCCATTATTATTTGTTGCTACAATTACGGCCAGTTCGTTTTTGAATGGTATTAATGCTTCGGCAATACATTCACCATCGGCAAGAGAAGCAAGTTGTTCTTCATCTTTTATTACAGAAACTCCCATACCGTCATAACCAAATTGCGTTGATTTCCATACGAAAGGAAGGTCTTGTTTCCCGTTTTTAACTGCATCCTTCAGCTCATCAGTGTTGTTGAACTTTGTAAAGGGAGCAGTTGGAATATTGTTGTCAGTATAAAATTGCTTCTGAATACCTTTATTCTGAATTATTTCCAGCATTTCCGGCTTCGGATGAATTACTATTCCTTCGCTTTGCAATTTTTTCAAGGCTTCAATATTCACGTGTTCAATTTCTATTGTTAACACGTCAACCTTCTTGCCAAAGTTATAAACGGTCTCAAAATCCATTAAGCTGCCCTGTTCAAAATAATTTGCGGCTATTTTGCACGGAGCTTCTTCTGATGGATCTAATACGGATGTTTTAATATCCCATTTTCGGGTTGTATACAGGAGCATTTTGCCTAATTGTCCTCCGCCTAATATTCCGAGTGTGAAATCCGAAGAAAAAATATTTTTATTATCCATGTACTATATGTGTTGTTTGTCTTATTGTTTATTTGGGCGGCTTAACGGGCTATCCGTTATATCTTTTTACAAGCACTTGTTCTACAACTTCCTGTCTGTCATCAGGCAGGTGCTCAGTCACAGCACTTGTAAAAAGGATGCCACTGCTATCCCTGCCGCAATTCCTAAACCGGAAAATTTTCTTTATGATCACTATTTTTTATCCTAAAAGTTTCCTCTACAAGATCAGAAACTTTTTAATAATCTTTCAAAACGTGTTTACGGATAATAATTTCCATATCTATGTTTTAAAAGTGCAAAAATAGTTAAATTTATAGAATGCTTAGCATAAGCTTCATTAAACCATTCCTATAGTTAATAATAATTTGAAGATTTAGAATCATGGAATTTAGCGATCAATTAAAAAGTACGATTGAGGATCTTAAAATTAAGGCAGAAAAGTTGCGTATTCAGCTTAATTTAGGGTCTATGGAAGCACGTGATGAATTCGAGCATCAGAAGAAAAGAATGCAGGATTGGATCAGAGATAATGACATCTCAGTAGAGTCACTAAAGAACTTAAGTGCTCATCAGGCAGAGGAGTTACAGATAAAATTTGAGGAACTTCAGCTTCAGTTGGCTCTTGGAAGAGCCGAAAGTGAGGAAATGCTTAGAGATCAGGCAAAAAATATACACAGTAGTATTCATGAGATGCAGGTAAAGCTTGCACAGGATGAAAATTATAAAAATTTGAAGAAAGAGTCTATAGATGCGTTAGACGATATTAATGATACATTTTTTATCCTGAAGACTAAGTTCGATCACGAAATCGATGAGCAAAAGGAAGAGTGGGACGAAAAGAAGGAGAGAATTAATAA
>JBDLJM010000117.1 GCA_039714315.1 Bacteroidota bacterium
TGAGCGGTGGTACCTGAGCGGAGTCGAAGGGATAGAAAAGTCGGAAGTATAAGTACTAAAATCTATATCATTTCTTTCCTCAAAAAATCAACAGTATAGCCTTTATTCTTTTTAATAACTTCTTCGGGAGTACCGGTTAAAAGTACTTTTCCTCCGTTTTTTCCTCCTTCGGGGCCTATATCGATTATGTGGTCCGCTAATTTTATAACATCGAGGTTATGTTCGATAATCAGGACAGTATTCCCCTTATCGACAAGTTTTTTTATCACCTTCATCAATACATTGATATCCTCGAAGTGTAAACCGGTTGTTGGTTCATCGAGTATATAGAATGTGTTGCCGGTATCGCGTTTCGACAGTTCGGCGGCAAGTTTTATTCGTTGTGCTTCTCCTCCCGACAGGGTAGTTGATTGCTGACCTAAGGTAATGTATCCCAGACCTACATCCTGCAGGGTTTTTAGTTTTCGGAATATTTTAGGGATATGTTCAAAAAACTTAACTGATTCGTTTATTGTCATATCCAAAATATCGGAGATAGATTTTCCTTTATAGCGTATTTCTAAGGTTTCCCTGTTAAAGCGTTTGCCCTGACATGTCTCGCAATGCACGTGTACATCGGGCAGGAAGTTCATTTCAATAACCCTGATTCCGGCACCCTGACAGGTTTCGCAACGTCCGCCTTTTACGTTAAATGAAAATCTTCCCGGTTTGTAACCTCTTATTAAGGCCTCAGGTATTTTGGCATAAAGCGAACGTATTTCAGATAATACTCCTGTATAAGTTGCAGGATTCGACCGTGGAGTTCTACCGATCGGACTTTGGTCTATATCTATAACCTTATCTATATTTTCCAGACCTTTTATAGATTTATATTCCAGCGGTTTTTTTACTGCTCTGAAAAAGTGATGGTTTAGGATAGGGTAGAGGGTTTCGTTTATCAATGTTGATTTACCCGATCCGGAAACGCCCGTTACTACTATCAATTTTCCCAGTGGGAAGTCGGCAGATACATTTTTAAGGTTATTTCCTTTTGCTCCTTTTAGAGAAAGAGTTTTTCCGTTTCCTTTTCTTCTTTTTTTAGGAATTTCTATGTTTTTTGTTCCGTTGAGGTAATCGGATGTTTGAGTATGTGTTTTCTTTATCTCTTCGGGTGTTCCCTGACTTACTACTTCACCTCCGTGTCGCCCGGCGCCCGGTCCTATATCTAAAACATGATCGGCCTGTTCGATCATATCTTTATCGTGTTCCACAACTATGATAGAGTTTCCTACATCGCGCAGTTTTTGAAGAGATTTAATTAGACGTTCATTATCTCTTTGGTGAAGTCCAATACTTGGTTCGTCAAGAATATACAGAACCCCAACAAGTTGAGAACCAATTTGTGTGGCCAGTCTTATTCTTTGAGCTTCTCCACCTGAAAGTGATTTGCTGCTTCTGTTTAGAGCCAGATAATTTAATCCTACATCAATTAAAAACTGTAATCTGTCTCTGATTTCTTTAATTATTTCAGATGCTATTACAAGTTGTTTTTTGCTGAGTTTAGATTCTATGTTGTTAAATAATTTGTGTATATCGGCGATATCCAAATCGGCCAGATCGGAAATGCTTTTGTTGTCTATTTTGAAATTAAGAGATTCTTTTTGAAGTCTTTTACCATCACACTCGGGACAGCTTATTTCGTTCATGTATTCCGAAGCCCATCTTTTTATGGACGAAGAATCACTATCGTTATATTGGTTTTGAATGAAATTTGTTATTCCTTCAAAGTCGATATTATAATCACGGGTAATTCCGATATTGTCTTTTTTTACAGAAAATTTTTCTTCTCCGCCATTTAAGATAACATCCATTGCCTGTTTAGGAATATCTTTTATAGGAGTATTCATATTAAAAGAATATCGTTCTCCAATAATCTGAAGCTGGCTGAAAATCCAGGATTTTTTTTGTTCTCCAAGCGGAGCTATTCCTCCCGCTTTTATAGATAATTTATCGTCGGGGATTATTTTGTTTATATCAACTTCTTTTACAACCCCAAGTCCGTTACAGTGCTGGCAGGCTCCTTTTGGGGAGTTGAACGAAAAAGTATTTGGTTCCGGTGACGGGTAAGCAATTCCGGTTGACGGACACATTAAGTTACGCGAAAAGTATCTTACGTTTTTGTTATCAAAGTCGGAAACCATCATGACATTATTGCCGTGATACATTGCAGTTTTTATGGTTTCATCGAGTCTTTTTTCAACCCCTTCGTTAATTATCATTCTGTCGATAACTATTTCTATGTCGTGAGTTTTGTATCTGTCGAGGCGCATACCTCGCGTGATCTCTTTTATTTCGCCATCAACTCTTACTCTTATAAAGCCCTGTTTAGAAATATTTTCAAATAGTTCGCGATAGTGACCTTTTCTGGATTTAATTATCGGAGACAGAATTAATACTTTTTGATTGTCGTAGTCTTTTTTAATCAGTTTTGCAATTTGTTCATCATTGTATTGCACCATTTTTTCTCCTGTATTATAGGAGTATGCATCAGCTACCCGGGCATACAAAAGACGAAGAAAATCATAAATTTCGGTGATAGTACCTACTGTTGACCTCGGGCTTTTGCTTGTAGTTTTTTGCTCGATGGAAATAACCGGGCTTAAGCCTTCTATTTTATCAACATCGGGGCGTTCCAGTCCGCCTAAAAACTGGCGGGCATAGGCAGAAAAAGTTTCTATATAACGACGTTGACCCTCAGCGTAAATGGTATCGAAAGCCAAAGAGGACTTTCCACTACCGCTTAAACCTGTTATCACAACCAGCTGCTCCCTTGGAATGCTCACATCAATATTTTTGAGGTTGTGCACCCGTGCCCCTAAAACTTCTATCTTATCGTCTGTAATTGCCATATAAAAAAACTAAGTCGGCAAATTTAATCATTTATGATTTATGATTTTAGATTTATGATGTATGATTTTATCTTGAAATTGTTTCAGAGTGTACTTTTGCTTTGTTGTTGTTTAAATCGGTCTAGCAGATCGTTAAATTATAACTTTTACTATAAGCCCAAAAGGCTGTCTCCATAATTTTGAGACAGCCTTTTATGTTTTGTTTTCAGTCTAATTATTTGTCAAATATAAGATTACCTTCTCCTTTAAGGTTCCAAGTCATATTTGAAAAATCAAAAGTGCCATACAAATGAAGTTCTCCTCCAATTGTTTCTTCAAACCGGCCTGTTCCTCCCAATACTATGTATATAGCATCTCCATTTCCTGCTGCATCAATTACCATGTCAATCAATTGTGTATGAATTTCATCTCCATTTGCAGCAGTGATAAATCCATATACATTTGGCCATTCTTCAAAACAGAATACATTCTCTACAGTAAACTTACCTATGAGTGAAGCGATTCCATATCCTTCAACATATCTAAAACAACCCTCAATACGGTCGGATGGTTCAGTACCGGGCATTATCATGATTCCAACAGCCCGTTTAAACTCAATGTTTTTAACCAGATAACCATCCTCTGTTTTTGCCTTTTTATTCAACAGAGTTAAATCACCCTGGTAATGATAATCGGTTAAAACTTTTTGCAAGTACTCTTTTCCTGATAGATCATCTTTTGTTAATAAATTATCTTCATAGGGTTCATTTTTGTTGCAACCTCCAAACACAAGCAACAAAAGTGTAATTGATAAAATTAAACGTGTTTTCATAGTAGTACGATTTTAATTTTTAATCAGTCAGTAAACCTTGCAAGTTACGAATAACTAATTTGTTGTCAGGTGTTTAAGTGTGTTGTTTTGATGAGTTGTAACCTGGATTATTTATAAAGAACATTAGCTCTTTTTATTCTCTGTAAATTTATTTTAATCGGTGTTCATGAATCCCTTCGTTTATTTCGCAAGCAAAAATCACCTTGATTTTAAATAGAGCATTAGCTACGCTGAACCTAAAGGTTTTTGAAATACATTTATAAGGCAGGTGCTTAGTTTTTTTATCCGTGAACTACATAGTAATCATGAATGCAAAAATGATAGCACATGCGCATGAACAAAATATTAAGAATCAAAAAAAGATTGCAGCTAAATTTATTGAATGGAATGATTATGAAGAAGTGATGACAGCAGATTCCTACTGAGAAGAGTTGAAGTTTTACGGAGAAATTAATAATAAAACTATCTCCAATTTATCTGCCTTAGTATTCTAAGAAACATAGTCAACTTAAATAGCAATGAGTGTAAAAAATATCCCAAGTGATATTAGGGCAATATTAGAGGTAGTTAATTAATATTTTACTATGATATTGATACAAGGGCTGCATTTTTTCAGTCTTCGTAATTTATGTTTGGCTTTAAGAAAAGTTAGTTTTACTATGTAAGAATTATGGTTATTATTATCATTGATAATAAATATATTTTAACAGGTCAAGGTTCCAATTTAGTTTACGAGATTTATATTGAAATTTTCAAAACATTAAAAATATGAAAAATACATTTTTAACAATAGCAATTACATTTTTTTCATTTTTATCATATGGGCAGAATAATATAGATGAGCTAATTGATAATTACAAAAAAAACGACGCTATTGAAGTAAAAAAACTTGGTAAATTAAAGTTGAAAGTAGGTCGTTTATTTATTGATGACGATGATTATGACCCAACGATCGTTAAAAAGATGATGAAGCAAATTAAAGAGATGTATATTGTAACTACCGAATCTGATAAAATGTTAAAGGAGATGCAAGACGATGTTGAAGAATTTGCTGAGAACAATTCTTATGAAAAGAATATGGTTGTAAGTTCAGAAGGAGAAGAATTTAATTTTTATAGAAAATCAAAAGGAAATATAATAACTGAGCTTTTCTTTTTTGTGGATGATGGTTTTGAGTCGTCATTAATCACATTGCAGGGAAAAATTAATTCCAGGGACGCAGTAACACTACTTGATATATTTAATTAGCATTTAGAGTTTGAAGTTTACCAGTTAACTGGTTTTAAAGAGTAATTAAAAATATTTATGCATAATTTCTACTTAGGTGTAGGTATTTTTTAGGTCGGGACAATATTAGTTCTAATTTCTCTTTTATCTTTTATCTTTTGTTTTTTGTCTTTTGTTTTTTGTCTTTTGTCTTTCATCTTTTATCTTATGTCTTTTGTCTTTCCTGCCTGACTGAGTCACGCAGGCAGGTATCTTATGTCTTTCCACTTTTCTCCCTAGCCGTGGGCGCAGCGGCAGCTCCCAATTATGAAATGGCATTTTTGAACAAAATTATTCAGGAGCGACCCGGGAGCTCCCTGAATAATTATTGTGAAAGCCATTTTGTAATTGGGACTATAGCGAAGCACGCGAATAGCTTCAAAAAAAAACTCAAAAAAAGATTATTGATAATTGTTGTTTGTTCATTGGTATATTTTAATTGAAATTATATATTTGCCAGCTACTATACTAATGTAGTAATATATAAAAGAAAGGGAGAGCTCTTATTATTTTTAACAACCCAAAAGAGTGTCCTGAAACGAACAAAAACTATTTGTAATGCAAAACAAAGGTACGATTAGACTCTTTACCTTCTTATTTGCGCTTGTAAGTATTTATCAGCTTTATTTTACTTTTAAAGCTAAGAGCGTAGAAAAAGATGCGGTGGAGTATGCGAATGGAGATGAAGTAAAACAACAGTATTACTTAGATTCTATTGCCCAAAAACCAGTGATGAACTTTCTTTGGGTTAAGGATTTTACTTATAGCCAGGTAAAAGAAAAAGAATTAAACTTAGGTTTGGACCTAAAAGGGGGGATCAACGTTATTTTACAGGTATCTGTAAAAGACATTTTAGTTGGTCTTTCGAACGAATCCAGAAATCCGGTATTTAATGCTGCTTTGGCAAATGCCTCGAAACAACAGACAGACAGTCAGGATGATTATTTGACTTTGTTTTTCGATGCTTTTGAAGAAGAAAATGCTGCAAAAGGTAATCAGACTAAGTTAGCTGCTGCCGACATTTTTGGAAACAAAGATTTAAGAGGGAAAATAAACTTCGACATGACTGATGACGAGGTTCAGAAAATAATTCGTGAAGAAGCCGACGGAGCGATAGACAGAGCTTTTACAGTTCTTCGTGCACGTATTGATAAGTTCGGTGTTGCTCAGCCTAATATCCAGCGTCTTGAGAATTCAGGTCGTATTTTGGTAGAATTACCTGGTGTTAAAGATGCTGAACGTGTTAAGAAACTTCTTCAGTCGACAGCTCAGTTAGAGTTTTGGGAAACTTATACAAACGATCAGGTTATTGGCTATTTACAAGCTGCAAATAACCGTTTGAAAGATCTTGTTGAGGTTCCTGTAACTAAAAAGGATGAAGCAGAAAAGGGTATAGAGGAAACTGTAACTTCAGGATTAGATTCACTTTTAGTGGATGGTACTCCGAAAGAAGACTTAAATGTTGATGCTATAGCAGCAAATCCGTTATTCAGTGTATTAGATCCGCGTTCTAATCAGGGTTCACCTATGATTGGATTTGCTGAGATCAGAGATACTGCAAAAATCAACTCTTACTTAAACATGCGTGAGGTTCGCGAATTGTTGCCTCCTGCATTACAATATGTAGAATTTCATTGGGAGGCTAAGCCGGATTCCAGAAACGGGAACAGATTGACTCTTTATGCTATAAAGAAAAACCGTGATAATGTACCGCCACTTGGAGGAGATGTTATTACTGATGCTAAGTCGGATTTCGATCAGACATCGAGTATGCCGGTTGTTTCTATGGAAATGAGTAAGCTTGGTGCAAAGAAATGGCACAAATTAACGGAAGAGAATGTAGATAAGTCTATTGCTATTGTTCTTGACGGTTATGTTTATTCGGCACCTAGAGTTAACGAGCCTATTTCAGGAGGACGTTCTCAGATCTCAGGTAGATTTACTGTTAACGAGTCTCAGGATTTAGCAAACGTATTGAAAGCGGGTAAACTTCCTGCTCCTGCCAGAATTATTCAGGCAGAGATTATCGGGCCATCACTTGGTCAGGAAGCAATTGATTCGGGAGTATTAGCTTTCGGAATTTCATTATTGATAGTTTTAGGATGGATGTTCTTCTACTATGGTAGAGCTGGTTTATTCTCAGATATTGCACTAGCTGCAAATATCTTGTTTATATTTGGAGTGCTTGCTTCTATTGGAGCTGTATTAACACTTCCCGGTATTGCTGGTATTGTACTTACAATAGGTATGTCGGTTGATGCCAACGTACTTATTTACGAGCGTGTTCGTGAAGAGCTTAAGAAAGGTAAGTCGGTAAAACAGGCAATTAAAGACGGATACAGCCAGGCTTATTCTTCTATTCTTGATGCCAACATTACTACCTTGTTAACAGGTATAATTCTTTATGTATTTGGAACGGGACCTGTACAAGGTTTCGCAACTACATTGATTATAGGTATTCTTACTTCATTGTTCTCAGCAATCTTTATTACAAGATTATTGATCGAGCGTAAGCTTGTAGCAGATAAAACTATTTCATTCTCAACAGGTGGAACTGATAAATGGTTTGCTAATCCTAACTTCGATTTCTTAGGAAAGCGTAAGATAGCTTACATGGTTTCGGGAGCAATTGTTGTTCTGGGTATTGTGTCTTTAATGACAAAAGGTCTTAACCAGGGTGTTGACTTTGTTGGAGGGCGTACATTTACTGTTCGTTTCGAGCAGCCTGTAAAAACTCAGGATGTATCTAAAGCTTTAGCTGATGTACTTATTGATGAGGATGGTAATAAAATGGCACCTATAGTGAAGACTTTAGGATCGTCTAACCAGGTAAAGATTACTACTAAATATAAAATCGACCAGGATGCACCTGAAGTTGATCACGAAGTAAATGAATTGCTTTATAAGGGACTTAACAGTTTCTTACCTGCTGATTACGACTACGATAAGTTTGTAGGTGGAGCAGACTCTAATGTTGGAATCATGCAATCTGTGAAGGTTGGACCAACTATAGCCGATGATATTAAAGAAGCTGCTTTCCTGGCAATTTTATTCTCATTGATTGTAGTATTCCTATACATTCTGTTTAGATTCCGTAAAGTTGGATTCTCTTCAGGAGCGGTTGTAGCGGTATTCCACGATTCATTGATAGTATTGTCATTGTTCTCGGTTTTCTATGGTATACTACCTTTCTCATTAGAAATAGATCAGGCATTTATAGCCGCTATTCTAACTGTAATCGGATATTCGCTGAATGATACCGTGGTTGTATTTGACCGTATTCGTGAGGTGATTGGAGAACATAAAAACCGTGAGTTTAAAGGTATGGTAAACGAAGCGATGAACTCAACATTGAGTCGTACTGTTAATACTTCGTTAACAACATTCTTCGTAATCCTTTCTATCTTCATATTTGCAGAAACGATTAGAGGATTCATGTTTGCATTGCTTGTTGGTATAGTTGTAGGTACTTACTCTTCATTGTTCATAGCTACACCGGTTATGTACGATATTGAAGCTAAGCGTAAAAACGGACTGGCAAAAGAAGACGAGAAATAATAATATTTCTATATAAATTAAGAAATCCCTCAGCCTTTTGGTTGGGGGATTTTTTTTTGGTTGCGCCCCCCAACTTGATGTCACAAAATGTGATATTTAGTTGTTATATTCATTTGGTATTAGTCAACTGGAAGATGGATTTTACCGGGGACGTATCATATTTCTGCTTACTTCCAATAGATAATACCAAATGAATCATGAAAGCACTATGAGGGGGGAGGTTAAAAGGTGATAGGATTAAAAGATGATAAGATTAAGAGGTTAAAAGATGTATCGTTCTAAAAAATGTTTACACTATTAATATTAATCCTGATTTAGATTTACATCTATAAATAAGTCCTGATATTTACACAACAATCGTTGTAGAATCCAATAAATAATATAACAAAACTCATATTGCAACACAGTTGTTAACTAACTACATTTGATCAAAATTTAGCACTATGCAAAAGGTAACTGACTGTATTGGGAATGAACTGGAAATTCCAAAAAGCATAAATAGAATTGTATCACTTGTACCATCAATCAGCGAGTTGATATATGATTTGAATATTGAGGATAAACTTGTAGGAGTAACAAAATACTGTGTTCATCCAAAGTATTTTCAGATCGAAAAAACTGTTGTTGGGGGAGTACAGGAATTTGATGTAGAAAAAATAAGGGAATTAAAACCGGATATTGTTTTTGCATCTAAAGATGAGAATTTCGAAGAGGAAATAGCGGAACTAAGTAAATCTGTACCGGTTTATGTTACTGATGTAAAAAATGTAGATGAGGCCAGGCAGATGATTGAAAATTTTGGAAATCTTTTGAATAGTAGAAATGAAGCTTCTAAGATTTTGATGAAAATTGATATGCAGCTTCGGGATTTAGCCAGAGTGACCGATGGTTTATTACTTAGAACAGGAGGCTACTTTGTATGGAATGATCCATGGGTTGTTGCAGGGAAGGATACTTTTATCGATTCTATGTTGCAGTTGATAAATGTAAAGAATGCGTTTTCTAACTTAAAAGAACGTTATCCTGCCGTTACAGCAGCCAATATACACATAGCAAATCCCGATATAATTATATTGCCGACAGAACCTCATGAATTTACAGATGAGGATGCAATCAGAATCGGACAAAACTGCCATGATGCAGCCACATTTTTTGTTGACGGGCAGGCATTCGCATGGTATGGATCGAGGATAGTAAAATCGTTGGATTATTTGAAATTACTTGCTCTAAAGCTAAAAGATATGGACGGTTTAGGGACGGGAAGTTCAAGTCTGAGTTAGGTGATAGGTGTTAAAAAAAGGTAAAAGATAAAAGGTAAAAGATACCTGCCTGCGTGATTCAGTCAGGCAGGAAAGATAAAAGATACCTGCCTGCGTGACTCAGTCAGGCAGGAAAGGTAAAAGATACCTGCCTGCGTGACTCAGTCAGGCAGGAAAGATGAA
>JBDLJM010000118.1 GCA_039714315.1 Bacteroidota bacterium
ATGAAAAAGTCTTTACTCCCAATTATATTAATCCTTATTACTAATGTAATAATACTGACCTTACTATATTTAAATATAGAAGGATATATATTATTGACCAGATTTTATAAAAATGAATTTGTTTTAGTATTATTTATCTCTTTTATGATTTTGAGTTACTATACTTATTATTATTTCTCACAGTATAACAAAAAAGTTATCGAGTTGAATAAGAAAAATATTGAGCTGGCAGAAGTTAATGCGGATATAGTAGACAGAAATATAGAACTTGCAGGTTTAAATGAAGCTTTAATTAAGGAAAAAGAACGGGTTAGATCAGCAATGGAAGTAAGACGAAATTTCCTTTCTGTTGTGTCGCACGAAATTAGAACCCCACTTAATGCAATAGTAGGTTTCGCAAGTTTTATTAAAGAATTTGAACCTGATGAAAAAGAGATACACAGCTCTGTAAAGAATATTTATTTTTCTTCTCAACATCTTTTATTACTGGTTAATGATATTTTGGATTATAATAAAATAGAAGATGGTAAGCTAAAATTAAAGATTCTGCCTTTTAGGCTTGAGAAAACTTTCGAGTTGTTGGAGAGTATGTATAAAGGTATTGTCAGGGATAAAGGTGTGGAGTTAATCTTTAATATTACAGAAGAGATAAAGGGAAAGTTTTTTGAAGGAGATGAAACCAGGATTAATCAGGTTTTGATAAACCTTTTGTCAAATGCCACTAAATTCACAAATAAAGGGAAGATAATACTTGATTGTAAGACTACTTCTAAAGAAGGTGATTTGTGGACCCTTAATATTAAAGTGACTGATACCGGTATAGGTATTAGTAAGGAAGATACTGAAATTATATTTCAAAAATTTATTCAGGTTGATTTCCATAGAGCGAGGAAGTTTCAGGGGTCTGGTTTGGGATTGGCAATAACTAAAAGCCTGGTGGAATTATTTGGCTCAGAAATAAAGGTTGAAAGTAACATAGGTAAGGGAAGTTCTTTTTCATTTGATTTAATACTTCCACATGTTCACAAGAAAGATAACATTATTGAAAAGGAGTCTAATATAGCTGTGTTAAGTGGAAAAACTATATTAGTAGCTGACGATAATGTAATTAATAGGACTGTTGTAAAGAATTTTTTGCTAAGATGGGGGCTGGGTGTAGTTGAAGTAAACAATGGGAGGGAGGCCTTTAATTATGTATTGTCGAATAAGTGTGATATTATATTAATGGATATACATATGCCGGAAGTAGATGGTTTTGAGGCAACTAAACTGATAAGAAAGCTAAATGATCTTCATAAATCTCAGACACCAATAATTGCTTTGTCGGCCGATGCATTATTTGAAACTCATGAAAAAGTTAAGGAATGTGGCATGAACGATTATATATCAAAACCGTTTAAGCCCCAGGAGTTAAAGCAAAAAATACTAAAGTATTCAATACTTAACCTGCAGAATTTAAAGAGATAATCATCTTACGGATAGTTTTTTTTCAGGATTTAAAATATTTTCGTCGACACTGTTTGATTAAATGAAATTATTTATATCTTTGCAAACCGCAAAACGAGAGTAATTGTATGCTATTGACTTTGTCAATAATTATTCCACTTTTGCACATATTTTGAAATCATTAGAATAAAAAGACGATAAAGATGTCAAGAGTTTGTGAACTTACTGGTAAGAAAGCGATGGTTGGAAACAACGTGTCGCATGCGATGAACAAATCTAAAAGAAAGTTCAATGCAAATTTGATCAAAAAACGTTTCTATTTACCTGAAGAGGATAAGTGGGTTACGTTAAAAGTATCAACTTCTGCCTTAAAAAATATTAATAAAAAAGGTATCGCTGCTGTAGTTAAAGAAGCGAGAGAAAAAGGTTATTTGAAAAAATAATTTAGTCGGGAGACTGGATAAAAGAAATTAAGATGGCAAAGAAAGGAAACAGAGTACAAGTTATCTTAGAGTGTACTGAGCACAAAACTTCAGGTATGCCTGGAACATCTCGTTACATTACAACTAAGAATAAGAAGAATACTCCAGACCGTATGGAGTTAAAGAAATTCAATCCTATCCTAAAAAGGATGACTGTTCATAAAGAAATTAAATAGTTTGAATCATGGCAAAGAAATCAGTAGCATCATTACAAACAGGAACTAAAAAGTTAACTAAAGCTATCAAAATGGTGAGATCACCAAAAACAGGAGCTTACGTGTTTGTAGAGAAAGTTATGGCTGGTGATCAGGTAAACGCTTGGTTAAAAGAGATTTAATACATCGTTCAGCTATACTATAAAGGTATTTATTAAAGCTGCTTTCATTTTGAGAGTAGCTTTTTTTTGTATCAATAAATCTAAATTTTTATTGAATTAAATTTCGTTTATTTGTGTTTCGTAAATCTATGTGAATTGAGGGACATTGATTAAGCACTGTAGTAGATAATAATTATTTATAAAATATAATTGATATGGGTATTTTTGATAAATTCTTTTCTAAGGATAAAAAAGAAACTCTTGATAAAGGTCTAGAGAAGACTAAAACTTCATTTTTTTCTAAACTTAGTAAGGCAGTCGCAGGAAAATCGAAGGTTGATGCCGATGTTCTTGATGATTTAGAAGAGATACTCGTAACTTCGGATGTAGGTGTTGATACAACTCTTAAAATTATTGACAGAATTGAAGAAAGAGTAGAGAAAGATAAATATCTTGGAACAAGTGAGCTAAACGAAATTTTACGAGACGAAATTGCCGGACTTCTTTCTGAAACAAATAGCGGGGAGGAAAGAGAAATATCTATTCCAAAGATTGATGGACCATACGTTATTATGATTGTTGGCGTAAATGGAGTTGGTAAAACTACTACCATAGGTAAATTGGCTTATCAGTTAAAGAAAAAAGGATTAAAAGTTGTTCTGGGAGCTGCCGATACATTTAGAGCTGCAGCGATAGATCAACTTGATATATGGGCGCAAAGAGTAGATGTTCCCATTGTAAAACAAAAAATGGGATCTGATCCTGCTTCAGTAGCTTATGACACGGTAGAGTCAGCTAGGTCAATGGGGGCTGATGTAGTTTTAATTGATACTGCAGGACGTTTGCATAACAAAGTAAACCTAATGAATGAGTTATCTAAGGTGAAAAGAGTTATGCAGAAAGTTCTTCCCGATGCTCCTCATGATGTACTTTTGGTATTAGATGGTTCTACAGGTCAAAATGCCTTTGAACAGGCAAAACAGTTTACAGCTGCAACAGATGTAACATCATTGGCGGTGACAAAATTAGATGGAACAGCCAAAGGTGGAGTTGTAATTGGTATATCTGATCAATTTAAAATTCCGGTAAAATATATAGGAGTTGGTGAAGGCCTGGAAGATTTACAGGTATTTAATAAATACGAATTTGTAGATTCTTTCTTTAAAGGATAAACATATATAAAAATATTACAAACGATTCAAGTACTGGTCTTTACAGTTATTTGAATCGTTTTTTATTGCCTAAATTTGCAAACTTTAAGTAACCAGTAACAAGATAATTATGAGAACAAAGTCATCTATAACCAATAAGATAAATGTTGTAACGCTTGGGTGTTCTAAAAATGTCTATGATTCTGAGATATTGATGGGGCAACTCAAAGCTAATGATATGTCGGTTTCTCAGGAAGATAACGACGGTAATATTGTTGTGATAAATACTTGTGGTTTTATAGGTGATGCAAAAGAGGAGTCGATAAATACAATTTTGGATTTTGTAAATCTTAAAGAGGAAGGTGAAATAGATAAGGTATTTGTTACCGGATGTTTATCTGAAAGGTATAAGCCTGAACTTGAAAAAGAAATTACAAATGTTGATCAATATTTTGGAACACACGATTTACCGAATTTACTGAAAGCTTTAGGTGCGGACTATAAAAAGGAACTTGTGGGGGAGAGGTTAACAACCACTCCAGGACATTATGCCTACCTGAAAATTTCTGAAGGCTGTGACCGGTCTTGTTCTTTTTGTGCTATTCCATTGATTCGTGGCGGACATGTGTCTACTCCAATAGAGGATTTGGTAATAGAAGCCGAAAAACTGGCTAAATCAGGTGTGAAGGAACTTGTTTTGATAGCTCAGGATTTGACATACTATGGTCTTGATTTGTATAATAAGAGGAGATTGGCCGATTTATTGAGAGAACTTGCAAAGGTTCAGGGGGTTGAGTGGATCCGTTTACATTATGCATATCCAACAAGTTTTCCTATGGATGCACTTGAAGTTATGCAGAACGAAGCTAAAGTTTGTAACTATTTAGATATACCTCTTCAGCATAGTTCTACAAAACTATTGGAATCGATGCGTAGAGGAACTACTAAGGAGAGGACTAATGCTCTTTTAGGTAAGTTTCGAGAAATGGTTCCTGATATTGCAATCAGGACAACTTTGATTGTAGGTTATCCCGGAGAAACAGAAGAAGACTTCGAAGAGATGAAAGAATGGGTACGTGAGATGCGTTTCGACAGAATGGGCGTATTTGCGTATTCGCATGAGGAAGATACTCCTGCGTTTAGTTTAGAAGACGATGTTGATGAAGAAGTAAAACAAAATCGTGTAAATGAAATTATGGAGATTCAGGCACAAATTTCGTTTGAGCTAAATCAGAATAAAATAGGTAAAATATTCAAGTGTATTTTCGATAGGGTTGATGAGGAATATTTTATCGGACGTACAGAGCACGATTCTCCGGATGTAGATAATGAGGTTTTAATATCAAAAGAAGATTATTACATTTCTTTAGGCGAATTTGTTGATGTTGAAATAATTGATGCAGGCGAATACGATTTGTATGCTAAGCCACTGGGTAAAACTAAGAATAGGTAGTTTTTTATAAAATATTAATTTTATAAAAGGTTGTTGTCTAAGTAAGATGATAACCTTTTTTGTTAAACTCTGTTAAAAAATAAATATTTATTGTTTTTCGATAAATAATTTTGTTTGTTTGTATGCTGAAAGATGTATATGCAACTAATTTTTTGATGGAGTTAAAAAAAGAAATAACAGTTGGAGCATTATTAGGCCGTACAAGTCATAATATGAGCCTTTTACTAGATAAAGTATTTCATAAAAATGATGTGGATCTTAATGTTGAGCAATTTGTATTATTGAAAATATTGAGTTTTAATGATGGTCTCAATCAAAAGAAGTTATCGGAGTTAATTGATAGAGATAAAACTACAATAGCCCGTTTAATAACTAAGATGGAGAAAAAAAATATGCTTTTGCGCGTAAACTCCAGGGAAGATAAAAGGGTTAATAATGTATATATAACAAATTATGGCAAAGAAATATTACACGAAGTTTTGCCATTTATCAGGGAAGTAGACGATGTGCTTATTTCCAGCGTTACAAGAGAAGAGTTACAGGTTTTTACAAGAGTAATGTATAAGTTATGTGACAAAATAAAATTGATGGAAGAAAAGTTGTAAATACAACTAACTCCATCTTTTATAAAAAAGAGAATAAACACTAATAATAACAACGAAAAATGACAGTAAGAAAGTCTTGGGTAATCGCAATTATTATACTTGTAGGAGCGGTAATTGCTTTTTCTATAATAAGTAAGGGAAAGAAAGGAGTTTCGCATAGTGGTGGCAAAGTATATAAAGCGGCCATGTATAAAGAGGTGAAAAACCAACAGCTGCCACTGATTGTTGGGGCTAGCGGTCAGTTGAAATCTAAAAATACTTTCGATCTTTATTCGGAAGTTACCGGTGTACTTCGCAGTGGAACTAAAGAATTCCGAACAGGAACAAAATACAAAAAAGGAGAGTTGATGCTGAAAATGGATGACAGAGAGGTAAAAGCTAATCTGTACTCTAAAAGAAGTGACTTTCAAAATCTGATAACAAGTATTCTGCCGGATATAAAAATTGAATTTCCGGATGAATTTGCTAAATGGGAAAGTTACCTTTTAAAGTTTGAGATAGAAAGAAGTATAAAGCCATTGCCTGAACTTAATTCTGCAAAGGAGAAGTATTTTATTTCCGGAAGACAGGTTTATACTCAATATTATGCAATAAAAAATCTTGAGGCACGATTTGCTAAGTATAATCTAAGAGCACCTTTTAATGGGGTAGTTACTGAAACAAGTGTAAAGCCCGGAGGACTGGTAAGGTCCGGACAAAAGATTGGAGTTTTCAGCAATATGGATGTTTTCGAACTTGAGGTGTCTGTTAAAGCCGGAGAGGCTAATCATGTTAAGATTGGAAATAAGGTTGTTATAAAATCGCATGATGGAATTCAAACCTGGGAAGGTGTTGTAAAGCGAATAAATGAAGCAATAGATTTAAATACCCAAACTGTATCAATTTTTATAGAGTCGAGGGGTAAAGGTTTAAAAGCCGGAATGTATCTGGATGTGGAAATGGAAACAAGTCCTGTAGAAAATGCGAGTTTAATTTCCCGGGATATTCTTCACAATAACACTTTTGTATATATAGTTGAAGATAGTATTCTTGTTGAATTTGAAATTAATCCTGTAAAGTTCAACGAGAAATCTGTTTTGGTAGATAACCTGAAAGATGGAGCTAAACTTGTGCAGCGAAATGTTCTGGGAGCTTATCCCGGAATGAAAGTTATACCTAGTGAGGTAAAATAGTACTTCGACTTTATTTAACAGGCAAAAAAGCGTTGAGTATACTTCCAATTTGCATTAAGCTATAAAGAATGAGAAAAATAATATCACATTTCATAAAATACCCTATATCTACGAATGTCCTTATTTTTGGATTTGTAGTATTTGGGTATTTCAGTATGACCAAGATGGGAGCATCTTTCTTTCCTCTTGTTGAAAACAGGAATATAACCATTCAGGTAATGTACCCGGGGGCATCTCCCGAGGAGGTTGAAGAGGGGATAATTTTAAAAATTGAAGATAATCTTCGGGGTGTAACCGGAATTGACAGGTTTATTTCTAAATCGTCGGAGAATACAGGGAATATAACTGTAGAGATTTTGAAAGGTTCCGATATGGAGCAGGCTTATCGCGATGTAAAAAATGCGGTTGATCAGATAGCGTCTTTTCCGGCCGATATGGAACCTATTGTGGTTTTCAGAAATGAAAATCAGAATCCGGCGATGATGTTTGCAATTAGTGGGGAAGGAGTTTCATTAAATTCTTTAAAACAGACTGCGAGAAAAATAGAAGACGACCTGCGTTCTTTAGGGGGAATTTCGAAGGTGAATTTAGGCGGTTTTCCGGATGAAGAAATAGAAATAGCAGTAAATGAATCTAAACTGAGAGCTTTTAATTTAACATTCGAGCAGGTTGCTTCGGCTGTAAAAAAAGCAAATATTGATATTACGGGAGGTACAATTAAAGCAAAGAATGAGGAATACCTGATTCGTGGTAGGGCAAAACAATATTTTGCTCATGAAATTGATAATATTCTTGTGAAATCTGATAAAAAAGGTAGAAGCGTTTATTTACATGATATAGCTACAGTTTCTGATCGTTGGTCAGACTCGCCAAACGTAGTTGAAATAAATAGTGTAAAATCTGTCGATGTAACTATTCTTACTACTGATAATGAGGACCTGCTTGGAGTAGCTGAAAAAGTAAGAGATTACATCGATGAGTATAATTCAACACACGATGGTATTCAACTAACAATAACTCAGGATATGTCGGTTGCATTAAATGCACGTAAGCAGTTGTTGATCGATAACGGTATTTCAGGTATTATTTTAGTACTGATATTTTTATCAATGTTCCTTAATCCCCGGATGGCATTTTGGGTAGCTGCGGGTTTCCCGGTTTCATTTCTCGGGATGTTTGTTTTAGCATCGTTTTCAGGGGTCACTATCAATATAATTTCCTTATTCGGGATGATTGTGGTAATTGGTATTTTGGTTGATGACGGTATTGTGATAGCCGAGAATATTTATCATCATTACGAAAAAGGGAAGAATCCAATACAGGCTGCCGTAGATGGAACAATGGAGGTTTTACCTGCGATTTTGTCGGCTGTATTAACAACAATAATCGCTTTTTCTACTTTCTTTTTCTTAGATGGAAGATTGGCCGATTTTTTTGGTGAATTGGCTTTTGTAGTTATCGCAACATTGGGCATCTCATTGATTGAGGCCCTGGTTATTCTTCCTTCTCATCTGGCTCATTCAGGTGCTTTGAGGGGCGAACGTAAGCAAAATGCTCTTATCAGAACATTTGATAAGGCAATGTATTGGATGCGTGATAAGACTTATATTCCGGTTTTGAAGTATGTTGTAAAGAATAAAATTTTATCATTCGTAGTAATAATTTCTATTTTTATGTTGTCGATTGCTGCTGTAAAAGGAGGAAAGATTGGAGTTACTTTCTTCCCGGTTATGGAGCGTTCTAATATTGCTGTTACTTTGAAAATGCCTGCAGGGACAAAGGCAGATATAACTAAGTCGTGGTTAGAAAAAATACAGAAAGCAGCTCTGGAAAGCAACGAACATTATAGTTCAATGCGTGATGACAGCTTAGAGATAGTAGAAAATATTAAGCTAAAAGTAGGTCCTTCTACTTCTGATGGAGCATTAACATTGTTGTTACTGGAGTCTGAAATCAGAAATTTGGCATCTGATGAAATTGTTCGTGATATAAAAAAACGCCTGGGACCAACTTATGGTGTGGAATTCTTATCGTTTGGCAGTGGATCGCATTTTGGGAAACCAATTTCAGTTGCATTTTTGGGAAGTGATTTAGAAGAGCTGGAATTGGCGAAAGAGGAACTTAAAACCGAACTGGGAAATATTCCGGCTTTACGTGATATCATGGATAATGATCCGGCAGGAATTAAGGAGATAAATGTTACTTTAAAGGAGAAGGCTTATTTGATGGGCTTAACACTTCAGGATGTATTAGGTCAGGTGCGTAGTGGTTTCTTCGGTCGCGAAGTTCAGCGCTTGCAACGCGGACGCGATCAGGTTAAAATTTGGGTAAGATACGATGAGGATTACAGAACTTCTATTTCTAACCTCGACGATATGCGTATTACAACCCCTGCAGGTGACAGGATTCCATTTGGTGAAATTGCCTCCTATGAGATAGAAAGGGGAACTGTTTCTATTGCTCACCTCGATGGAAAAAGAGAGATAAAAGTAGAAGCAGATTTAATGGATGAGAATACTTCAGCTTCTGATATGCTGGCTGAAGTATCTAATAATATTGTTCCTAAAATTTTGGCTAAGTATCCAACAGTAACGGCTAAATATGAAGGACAAAACAGAGAAGCTGAAAAGACCAAGAAAAAATTAAATGTTGTACTTTCTGTAGCATTCTTTTTAATTTTTGCCGTGATTACATTTACTTTCCGCTCTTTTGGACAAACTACACTTATTATGTTGTTGATTCCTTTTAGTTCGGTTGGAGTAGTTTGGGGACATTGGTTACACGGAATGCAGGTTAATTTTCTTTCGGGGCTTGGTATTGTTGCCCTGATTGGAATTTTAGTGAATGATTCACTGGTACTTGTGAGTAAGTTAAACAGTTATTTAAAGCAGGGAGAGAGTTTTAATGAGGCTATAATTCATGCAGGTTTTTCGAGGTTTAGACCAATTTTCTTAACTTCATTAACAACTGTGGCAGGATTGGCTCCGTTGATTTTCTTTGAGAAAAGTTTACAGGCACAATTCCTGATCCCAATGGCAATATCAATTGCATACGGAATTGCTTTTGCAACTTTACTGACATTACTTTTACTACCTGTTATGTTGGTATCGTTTAATAATTTGAAACGATTTATTCACTGGATTTGGGAAGGTGAAAAAGTTAGTGCAGAATATGTGGAGAGAGCAATTAAAGAACTTAAATCAGAGAAACATGCAGAAGAGAATAAGTAGA
>JBDLJM010000119.1 GCA_039714315.1 Bacteroidota bacterium
GATTCAAAGGCCTTTAAATCGTAATATTTTTCCTGTGCTGTTACCTTTTCAGTAATGAAAAAGGCAATAAACACTATTAAATATAATTTTTCTACTACAATTCCCCTTTTATTCGTCATCATCATAAATGTTAACATTTTCAAATCCATTATCGTTTTGCTATATTAAAAAAAAATCGTAAATTATTAGGATTCTTTTCAAGAATTATATCAACGTAAAATTACAACCCGGTTTTAAAATATTTTTCTTAGTTTTGCACGGCCAAAAAATCAGCGTTGAAAAGTAATTACATTGCTACTTATCAAGCAATTCTACTTGTCAGAATTACAAAGAAAAAACAGCATTCATTAACCAAATAATTAGTAGTATATTATGGAGCAGGCGAAGTACAAATCTTATTCTAATCACAATTATAAAAAGATTCCTCAGATGAGTTTATTATCTGAAGAAGAAAAGTTTATTATAGACGTAGTTGGGGCAGTATTGCCATTTAAGGTTAATAACTATGTAGTTGATGAATTAATTGATTGGAATAATTACAGTACTGATCCAATATACATATTAACTTTCCCACAAAAAGAGATGCTTAGCACAGAGCATTTCGAGCAGGTTGCCGACCTGATGAGAATGGGTGCCGATAAATCGCAAATCAAAGAGTTAACAGATTCTATCCGCTTGCAGCTTAATCCTGCACCTGCGGGACAAGCCGACAATGTTCCCGAGGTAAATGGTCATAAATTACCGGGTGTTCAACACAAGTACCGCGAAACTATGCTGTTTTTCCCTCAACAGGGACAAACATGTCATGCATATTGTACGTTCTGCTTCCGTTGGCCTCAATTTACCCAAATGGATGAGGCTAAATTTGCAATGAAGGAAATAGAACTGGTAATAGAATACATTAAACAAAATCCTGAAATCACAGATATTCTTTTTACCGGAGGAGATCCGATGGTGATGAAATCAAAAATATTCAAGGCCTATATTGACTCTATCCTGGAAGCCGATCTTCCGAATATTAAAACTATTAGAATCGGAACAAAATCACTTGGATACTGGCCTTATCGCTATACGCACGATGAAGATGCACAGGAGTTGATCGAAACTATCAAAAAGATTGTAGATAGTGGTATACATGTATCTTTTATGGCTCACTTTAACCATCATGCTGAATTGAAAACCAAAGCTGTTAAAGATGCAATAAAGGTTATACAACAAACCGGAGCGATTATAAGGACTCAGTCGCCTGTAATGCGAAATATAAACGCCAATGCTGATGTATGGGCAACAATGTGGCGTCAACAGGTTGATTTAGGTTTAATTCCATACTATATGTTCTTAGCACGCGATACCGGTGCTCAGGATTATTTCTCTGTTCCCTTAGTTGAAGCCTGGGATATTTTCAGAAATGCCTACACTAAAGTAAGCGGAATAGTAAGAACTGTAAAAGGTCCGAGTATGTCGGCCAATCCTGGTAAAATCCAGGTTCTTGGTGTTGTAAAAATTAAAGGAAAGAAATACTTTAATCTTCAGTTTGTTCAGGGAAGAAATCCTGATTGGGTTGGAAGACCATTCTTTGCCGAATACGACGAAAAAGCCATCTGGATTGATGATTTACAACCTGCACTGGGAGAAGAAGAATTTTTCTTTGAGGAATTCCTCAACAGAAAATACGAAGTTGCAGATCAGCTTATCAATGATATAAATGATTAGTGTTAGATTTTATTAATAAATAAAAAACGGATTTGATATTCTCAAATCCGTTTTTTTTTACTGCATCACTCGTCACTTCATCACTACATCATTAACAGTCTGCTTTCTTTTAAGCTCAATGGTAAAGTGCCTCAAGATAGGAGCTTCCCATTCTATTTCCAGTCCTTTTCTAATTTCATTTCGGCGATCGTAAACATTCTTCAGCGCTGCGGCAATGTAATCCATGTGATTTTGAGTATAGGTTCTACGCGGAATAGCCAAACGCAGCAGCTCCAAATCAGGGTAGCGGTTTTCTCTTGTCTTCGGATCTCTGTCGGCCAACAGTGTACCGATTTCCACACCTCTCACTCCACCTTCTATATACAACTCCACTCCTAGAGTCTGAGCAGGAAACTCACTTTGGGGAATATGTGGTAAAAAACGTTTAACATCTACAAAAACAGCATGTCCGCCTATCGGCTCCTGTACCGGAACACCATATTCCAATAGTTTTTCACCAAGATATTTCACCTGGCCTATCCTGCTTTCAAGATATTCGAATGTAGTTGCTTCTTTAAGTCCTTGTGCCAAAGCTGCCATATCTCTCCCGCTCATTCCTCCATAGGTAATAAAACCTTCAAACATTATATTATAAGTAGAAGCTTCACGAAATATCTCTTTGCTTTTTAATCCTATAAACCCGCCAATATTTACAAGACCGTCCTTTTTAGAACTCATTGTGGCACCCTCGCCGTAAGTAAATATCTCTTTTACAATTTCTTTAATACTTTTATCTTTATAGCCTTCTTCACGTGTTTTTATAAAATATGCATTCTCTGCAAAACGGGCGATATCAAAAAACACAGGGATTTCATATTTTTTACACAATTCCGATACTTCACGAATATTTTTCATCGATACAGGCTGTCCTCCTGCAGTATTATTAGTAATCGTGATTAAAGTAAATGGAATTTTTTCTTTCGGGTTCGACATTAGGACTTTTTCTAATTTATCCAGATCAACATTTCCTTTAAAAGGATGTTGAGCTGTTGTATCAAAAGCCTCATCTATTGTACAATCTATCGCCTTTGCCTTTCTAAATTCAATATGTCCCTTTGTAGTATCGAAATGAGAATTTCCGGGAACTACATCTCCTTCTTTTACCAGTACCGAAAACAATACATTTTCTGCAGCTCTACCCTGATGGGTTGGAAGAAAATACTCAAAGCCCAATAGTTCCTTTACGGTATTTTTCAACTTAGTAAACGAAATTGAACCCGCATAACTTTCATCTCCTGTCATTACTTCGGCCCACTGCTTATCGCTCATCGCGCCTGTTCCTGAATCAGTTAACAAATCTATAAATACTTTATCACTGTCAAGGTTAAACAAATTGAATTTAGCTTCTTCTATCCACTCTTCACGTTCCTGGCGTGTAGTTTTTTTAATTGTTTCAACCATCTTAATTTTAAATGGTTCTGCATATGGTAATTTCATGTGTTTTAGATGTTAGATATTAGATATTAGACTATTAGCAATACACCTTATACTATAATACAATAGTAAAGGCAATCTATTTTTAATAATCTGTAAAAATTGCAGAGTTTATCAATCTATTTCGGGAAGAAATAAATGTTAGTAGTGGTAGTTATCTCTACGTTTGATATGAATATACCTTATATCAGCAATAAAATCCTGAATAAACATGTACCTAATTATATTAAGCAATTACTAAATGAAAGTTAATCCACCCAAATATACAAATAAAATTACATTTTTAAAAAATACAAAATACTATGATTACAACTTAAAATCTTCCACTTTTCATCCTTATTCAAAATAATTATTTGGATTAATTTTTAGTGAAAATCAAATGATATAAAATCATCAAAATGTTAATAACTAAAAAAATAATTCCTACATTATTTTTTGTTTAATTAATCTCTATATATTTACTTAGCATCTATAACTACAACACTGCATTAATTGACCTGCGAGGAATAAAAAAATGAAAAATAAAAAATATTTTTTTATTTTTTTTATTTTAAAACAAGCTCAGACCATACCCGTCAAAATCACAACTATCTGATTTTCCTACACTTAACACACTTTAAAGGAAAATAATTTTTAAATAACAATTTTTGTTTTCAACAATTAATGTTGATAACAATAAGCGATAATAAATTTTTTTTCCGGACTATTCTTCTATATTTGATTTCAGAAAGCGTAAATATTTAATGAATAGATTATCACAATGATAGAACAAATACCTACTACTAAAATGGAAAAGACCTACAAGCATGAAGAGGTTTTAAAAGCGAGCTTGAAATATTTTGAGGGGGATGAACTGGCTGCTACAACATGGATCAATAAATATGCAATAAAAGATACCGAAGGAAACTATTTTGAACTGTCGCCTGAAGACATGCACAAAAGGATGGCAGACAAGTTCGCGGTTATTGAAGAAAAATACGGTAACGATTTATCTAAAGAACAAAAAACAAGATTATCTAAATACGGAAAAGAAAGAAAACTTCTTACCGGTGACAGGATTTTTGAATTGTTTGATAAATTTAAATATATAATACCACAAGGTAGTGTAATGTCTGCTTTGGGTAATAACAAATTCATTGCTTCGCTTTCTAATTGTGTTGTAATTCCACCTGTACACGATTCATACGGTGGTATTATGCATACCGATCAGCAACTGGCTCAACTGTTTAAGCGCAGATGTGGTGTAGGTGTTGATATATCTAATTTACGTCCAAAAGATGCTCTTGTATCAAATGCTGCGGGAACTACAACCGGTGCAGTATCGTTTATGGAACGTTTTTCGAACACAACCCGCGAAGTTGCACAAAACGGACGCAGAGGAGCATTGATGTTAACTATCGACATTGCTCATCCTGATGTAATGGACTTTATCACCATAAAACAGGATTTAAGTAAAGTAACCGGAGCAAATATTTCTCTTCGCCTTTCTGACGAGTTTATGACTGCGGTTAAAAATGATACTGATTACACTCACCGTTGGCCAATCGACAGTAAAGATCCAAAATATACTAAAACTGTTAAGGCAAGAGACGTTTGGGATGTTATTATAAAGTCGGCACACAATACAGCTGAACCGGGATTACTTTTCTGGGACAGACAGCACTACTACTCTACATCATCTGTTTATCCGGGATTTGAGAACAGTTCTACAAATCCGTGTTCTGAAATCGGAATGCAGGGAGGCGACAGTTGCAGACTAATTGCTTTGAACTTATACAGTTTTGTTGACAATCCATTTACAAAAAAGGCAAAATTTGATTTCGACAAATTCTATAAAGCTACATACGAAGCCCAAAGACTGAACGATGATTTAGTTGATCTGGAGCTACAGGCTGTAGAAAGAATTTTAAATAAAATTGATGCAGACTCTGAGCCTGATAATATCAAGGCAAACGAAGTTGAAACCTGGAAACTTCTTTACGAAACAGGTAAAAAAGGCAGGAGAACCGGTTTAGGATTTACAGCTTTAGCTGATGCTGTTGCTGCCTTAGGTTTGAAGTTCGACACAAGCGAATCGATTGCTGTAATCGATGAAATAATGCGCACAAAACTAACGGCCGAATTTGATTCATCGGTTGATATGTCGGTAACGAGAGGTAGTTTTGACGGATTTGATCCTAATATTGAGAATACTTCTGAATTTGTACAAATGATGGAAAAAGAATTTCCTGTTCTGTACAAAAGAATGATGAAAAACGGACGTAGAAATATTTCTGTTTCTACAGTAGCACCAACGGGTACTTTAAGTATGCTGGCACATACATCTTCGGGAGTAGAACCGGTATTCCTTTTATCGTATAAACGAAGAAGAAAAGTAAATCAAAACGATCCAAGTGCTGTTGTTTCTTATGTAGATGATATGGGCGATGCTTTCGAAGAATTCGATGTATATCACCATAAGCTAAAAACATGGATGGATGTTACGGGTAAAACCGAGATTTCGGAAAGTCCGTATGCAGGTGCTACCGCTCCTGAGATCGACTGGAAAAAACGAATTGAAATTCAGTCCGTAATTCAAAAATATATTACTCACTCTATCAGTTCTACAATAAACCTTGCAAGCGATGTGTCTCTTGAAAAGGTAAGTGATATTTATTTGGAATCATGGGAACAGGGTCTGAAAGGAATAACTGTATACAGAGACGGTTCACGTTCGGGAGTACTGGTTTCATCAGACGACAAGAAGGAAGAAGAAGTTAAAAGTAAAACTTCATTCCCTGCAAAACGTCCTAAAGTTCTTGAGGCCGATGTTGTTCGCTTCCAAAACGATTATGAAAAATGGATTGCAGTAATCGGAACTATCGACGGTAAACCATATGAAGTTTTCACCGGTAAAGCAGAAGATGCATTCAACTTACCAAGTTCTGTAGAAAACGGACTTATTATTAAGAATAAAAACGGTGACGATAAGAGTCGTTACGATTTTGAATATACTGATAAGGATGGTTATAAAACAACTATCCAGGGATTGTCAAGATCGTTCAACAAAGAATACTGGAACTATGCAAAACTAATTTCGGGAGTATTACGTCACGAAATGCCAATTCACCTGGTTATTGACCTTATTAACAACCTTAACCTTTACGATGAGCATATTAATACCTGGAAAAATGGTGTTGCACGTTCATTGAAGAAATACATTCCTGATGGAGACGAAACCGTTGTGGATAAAAAATGCCCTACATGTGGCGATCCCGAAGGTCTTGTTTACGAAGAAGGATGCTTAAAATGTAAATCATGTGGCTACTCAAAATGTAGCTAGTGTTTGAATAATTCTCATAGTGGTAATTTAAAAAGGTGGTAACAACTTGCTATTGTTGCTGCCTTTTTGTTTTCTAATGATTTAATGAACTAATGATTTAATGGGGTAATAGGTTAATGGGCCAAGTTAAAACTCCAACTTCAATCCATCATAGGCTAAATGTACATTGGTCGGTAATTTCTTTTCCTCTTCTTCATGAAATCCCAGATATTGGCTAATATGGGTAAAATAAGTTTTATTGGGTTTCACTCTCTTTACAACCTCTAAAGCTTCTTTCAGATTAAAATGAGCATGATGTTTCTCGTGACGCAATGCATTTATCACTAAAATATCAACATCTTTCAGCTTATTGTATTCCGATTCAGGGATATGGTTAGTATCGGTTATATAAACCAGGTTTTTCACTCTAAAACCTACTACTTCCAAACTCCCGTGCATTAAAAATATTGGCTGAAATTTTATTTCATTGAATTCAAACTCCTTATCTGTTATTTCATTGGCATCAACACCGGGAGCTCCGGGATATTTATCATCGTGAAAAATATAAGGGAACCTCTCCTCTACTGCCTCCAGTACTCTCTTTTGTGCAAAAACCGGCATATCTCCTTCCATCTTGAAATAGTAAGGTCTGATATCATCCATACCGGCCATATGGTCGCTGTGCTCATGAGTGAGAAATATTGCGTCTACATGTCGCACATTTTCGCGCAACATCTGATATCTGAAATCAGGTCCGCAATCTATAACTATATTGCTTCCTTCTATATTCAAAAGAACCGAAGTTCTTAATCGCTTATCTTTTTTGCTCTTAGAATGACTAACAGGATGATCCGATCCGGGAACAGGTATCCCCTGTGATGTTCCGGTACCTAAAAAAGTTAGAATAGATTTTTGCATATCTCTATAATTACTGATCTGTTATTCAAATTTACATGTATAATGCTAAAATACTAAGTTTTTATGGAGTTATGAAGATGATATAATGATAAAAACAAATCAGAATAAGGATGCAAAATTATCATCGACCTCAATAACCTGCCCCGAACTAAGTTCTCCCAATAAAATATTCCCGATTCTAATTCTAACCAGTCTTAAAGTTGGAAAACCAGCGGCGGCAGTCATTTTCCGCACCTGCCTGAACTTTCCCTCCGAAATAATTACAGATACCCAACTAGTAGGTCCGTGTCTGTCATCTCTAACTTTACGTGATCGCTCCGGAAAACCGGGATCTTCAATAATTGATGACTTTGATGGTTTAGTCGTGTATTTTTTCCCGTTTACACTAATTTCCACTCCATCCTGAAGTTTCTTTACTGCAGTTTCATCTATTATACCGTCAACCTGAACATAGTACTCCTTTTCAACTTTATTACTCCTTACCTGCTCACTCAACTTTCCGTCTGTGGTCAACAATAGCAAGCCTTCAGAATCTTCATCAAGTCTACCAATGGCCATTGTCCCCTCAGGAAAATCAAATAATAATTCACCTAGCAACTTCTTGTTTTTCCTTTTGGTCTGATTAGTGATAAACTGACTCAGGAAACCATATGGTTTATGTATAATGAAATTTCGATTTATTGACATTGATACAATAATCTTTTACTCTTAATCTAAAATTAATAAGACAAGCTGTCTTTTCGAACAGTTAAAACATAAAGAAAAATAAGTGCAGCAATCAACATTGCAACTCTGGCAATATAATCTCCAAACCGGGTATAAATTGTTAACTCGTTGTTGGCAAATATATTACCCGAAAGTGCTCCTCTGCTATTGTATGGTAACGATTTCAGGATATCGCCCTTTTGATTAATAAAAGCAGAAATACCGGTATTTGCCGATCTTGCAACACTCCTGCGGTTTTCAATAGCTCTTATCCGTGAAAATGATAAATGTTGTTTGTGTCCCTGAGACTCCTGCCACCATCCGTCGTTGGTAACAACCGATAATATGTTTGCCCCATTTTGCACGTAACCGGTAACAAATTCTCCGTATACAGATTCATAACAAATAATTGGCGCTGTTGAAATTCCATAATATTCGTTAGTAAAAACACTTCTCTCCTCCTGTGTAACATGTGTACCCACAGTACCACCCAGATTAATTATAAAATCGCCCAAAAGTGGTTTAATTATATTTCTGAATGGCATATGCTCTACACCTACAACCAGTTTTGATTTATCATAAACAGGGATTGAATCAGATGAATCAACCATAAATGCAGAATTAGATATATCGTACCACATTTTTCCGTTTCGGGAAATGTTGGAACTTTCTGTAGCGTCTTCTTTTTTATAATAACGCTGAACAAGAGTTGCTCCACTCACAAAACTCACATTATTGTGTTTCGCTACGAAATCCTTTATCCCCCTAACTGACCGGTACCTTTTCATGTGAATACGATCCATCCCATCGGGCAAAGAGGTTTCCGGTCCAAAAACAAATGATGTGCTGTCGCCAATCTTACTCCCGGCCAGATCAATCAGTTGCTCACTTAATATATCATCTCCAATCCTGAATTTCTCCCCATAAGGATCGAGATTAGGCTGTAATACAACTATATTATTTTCTATTCCCTTTTCCTCATAATTATTATAGATGTAATAAGAAATTCCAATTGGTACTGAAATTAATACAACAACACGAATTAATGCCGGAATAACTCTTACTGCATCTTTACTTTTCAAATAATTCAGAACGCCTGTCAGCAAGGTTAAATTTACTATCCAAACCCAAAGCGAACCACCAAAGACACCAGTATATTCGTACCATTGAATCCACTTATAATATTCGGCAAATCCATTTCCCAGATTCAACCACGGCCACGACAAATCCCAGTTGAGATGCATCTTTTCGAAGCTTATCCATAAAGCAGGAAGCAACATAGTACTCAGATGATTTCCTACTCTCTTTCTGGCAAAGTAATATATTCTAATAACTGAGGCCATCAAAAAAGCATTTGCCAAAACTGCGAATAATCCGGCCCAAAAATCAGCATAATGAAGCCACCATGTAGTAATGAAATTCCAGATTACAAAAGACAAATACGCAAGTCCAAAAACTTTGAAACCGTCTTTTTTAACCTTTGATTCATAAATATTATTGATTGAAGCCAAAAGAGGGATAAATGCGACAAATAAAAGTCCTGCAAATCCATAAGTAGGCCAGCTTAGGGCCAGTAAAGCCCCTGAAAGTATAGCGAGAAATATGTTCTTCATTTAGTCAATAAAAAAATTCGATGGCTAATCTACAAATCAAATTTTGCAATTAGCAATCGAATTGTGTTTTTTTACATTCAATTGTATTAATAATCTAAAACTTAACATTTATAG
>JBDLJM010000120.1 GCA_039714315.1 Bacteroidota bacterium
TAGACTTTGAACTTTAGACTTTGAACTTTAGACTTTAGACTTTAGACTTTAGACTTTGAACTTTAGACTTTGAACTTTAGACTTTGAACTTTAGACTTTGAACTTTAGACTTTGAACTTTAGACTTTGAACTTTAGACTTTGAACTTTAGACTTTAGACTTTAAACTTTAAATGTTATCATCGATAACTTACAAAGCTAATCAATACAAAAAAAAACGGAAGAGTTTTAAACTTTTCCGTTTTTTCTTAACCCTCTCTAACAACGAGTCTGAATCCCTCACCGTGTATATTTATTATCTCCACATCTGCATCACCCTGCAAATACTTTCTGAGCTTTGCAACATAAACATCCATACTTCTCGACGTAAAATAATTATCATCTTTCCAGATACGGGTAAGAGCTAATTCTCTTGGCATTAAATCGTTCAAATAAATACACATCAGTTTTAAAAGTGCATTTTCTTTTGGTGACAGTTTTTTTGTTTCACCGTCGAGCGTTAAAAACCTCAACTTGGAATTAAAATCATATTTCCCGATCTTAAATTCAAACTGCTGATATTTATTATCATCATTTTCATTTTTCCGGTGTAAAATTGCTTTTATCTTATAGAGCAACACCTCCGAATCGAAAGGTTTATTTAGATAGTCATCAGCTCCAACCTGATAGCCTTTCACTACATCTTCCTTCATAGACTTTGCAGTAAGAAAAATGATAGGCATATTAGGACTCAGTTCTTTTATTTCTTTTGCAAGTGTAAAACCATCCTTATATGGCATCATGACATCAAGTATTGCCAAATCGTGCTCTCCGTTTTTGAATTTCACCAAGCCATCATTTCCGTCCACCGCATGAGTAACTTCATAATCATTGAGAATTAGATAATCCTTAAGAACTGTTCCGAAGTTAGGATCATCTTCTACTAACAGCAGCCTGCTTTTTTTATTCATAATTAAATTTTTTCAATTATAACTAATCTAATAATGCTACCGATAAATGGTATATTAAATATTTCACTTAAGGTTTTTGATGAAACTAGCATGACAAAATTTCAACAAATTTGCCCCACAGGGCTATTATAAAAATTTTGTTTTGCGAACACCATCTGACAAAAACATAAAAATTATTAACAGATGAATAAATATAAGCTAAATAATAATATTATTTCAATTATAGGCGAAATATTAGACAAGACAACCTTTATTTTTTCTCTTCTCCATATAAAGGTATACTCACACTAAAAACACTCCCCTTTCCTTTTTCACTTTCCACACTTACTGTACCGTCATGAGCTTCTACTATTTGCTTCACATAAGCCAAACCTAATCCCTGCCCTTTAATATTATGGACATTTCCTCTTGATACCCTAAAAAACTTATTAAAAATTTTACTTTGTGCCGACTTACCAATTCCAATCCCTTTGTCGCTTACCTCAACTATAATATTATTTCCTGCATTATATGTAACTACCTTAATTTCGGGTGTTGAAACGGTATATTTATTGGCATTATCCAGAATATTTACCAAAACATTACTAAAGTGGAGCGAATCCAAATTAACAATATCATTCTCTGCATTCAATTCAAAATCTATTACTCCGCCCCTGTCTTCAACTATAAGGAGCAAATGCTCAATAGCTTCTTCTACTACCTCATTAAAACTTGTAATTTCTTTTGTTAACTCCAGCTTGTTTCTGTCTAATCTTGAAATTCTCAACACATTTTCTATTTGCTGGTGCATCCGGTTATTCTCATCTTTTATAACCTTTGCATAATGAAGTACTTTGTCGGTATCAGAAATAATCTTAGAGTTACTTATTGCGTCAACCGATAAGTTTATAGTAGCAATTGGGGTTTTCAGCTCATGAGTCATATTATTAATAAAATCTGTTTTCACCTGAGATGTTCTCCTGTGTTGAAATATAAGGTACAATGCCCCGGCATAAGTAAAAACTATAATCAAAGTAAAGATTACCGAGAAAAACAGCATCCACTTCATCGATGACAACACAAAATCGCGTTTATTTGGAAACTGTACATAGAGGTCGTAAATAGACTCTCCAAACTTATCAGTAAAAACCGGAACTACATATTCATTCCCCGACTGTATAAACCTTTTAGAGTAAACAGGAGTGATTAATCCACTACTCATTATTGCGTATTCGAATCGGGTTCTGATTTTATTATTGGATAAATGTATAGACAAGAGTCTCTCCAGCGTTTCTTTACTAACTCTTTTCCTTATAGATATTTTATTACCGTGCTCCACGTATTTCTCCTCAATCAAAGCCAACTGAAACACACTTATACTGTCTTCATCACTAAAGGATTTCAAAAAATCAGACTTTATTTTATAAGTACTTTTACCCTCTGAAAATCCTGAAATTTCTGATTTTATAGCACCTGTAACTATTCTTAGTGCTCTTAATGAATCCTCATGACTGATTACAAAATCTAAATTCGAAAGCTCTGAATCAAATACCAGTCTTTTTTCATCTAAAATTGAACTTTTTTTCGGATTCTCTATCCCTCTGATAAGTTCTTCTACCCTACTACTGTTATCTCCACTTGCCTGTCGGGCTTTTCCGTATCTCTCGGCAAAGTTTTTAACATCTATTAATTTCAAATCACTCGAAACACCAATCAGCGACTGGGTAATAAGCTGAGAAAATTGTTCCTCCTTAACCTTAATAGACTCTGTTATCCAGTAAACCTGAAGACCAACGATCCCGGTTAAAGACAGACTCATTAAAACTATTAATGCTATATATATTCTTTTTGTCATTCTTAAATATTACCAGAGAAAACCTAAAATATTTTTATTTGCGACATAAAAATAAACACTAAACTATTTAACAGTGATACCCTTAACTATATTTTAACAAATTTTAACTTTATATTAATAATGCTAATCTATGCATAGTATTATATTCGTTCTGTTGTATAAAGCTACAATAAAAAGAATTACATCGAACTTAATTATTAAAAAGAGGCGTTAAGCCTCTTTTTTTTCTACCTCTTTTAACTTCCTTAACAAATCCTTCACTTTAGCTTCCAAAGATTCTAAATCATTATTTTCAATAACAATATCAGCCTTTTCATTGCGTTTCTCATCTGTCCATTGGTTATTTATCCTCGCAGAAACCTGACTTTCATCTACACCGTCACGGCCAACAACCCTTCTGATTCGTTCTTCAACATCGGCGCTTATACTAACATTAATATCACACTCTTTATATGCTCCCGATTCAAATAATATTGCTGCCTCTTTTACTACAATTTTACTTTTCTGCTCCTCCATCCATATTTTGAAATCGACAGCAACAGCAGGGTGAACCAGAGAATTCAATACATTCAGCTTTGATTTATCTTTAAAAACAATTTCAGCCAAATAAGCCCTGTTCAAAACTCCTCCTTCATAAACCTCTCCTCCAAACTCTCTTTCCAAACCGGATCGCAGCTCCATAGAATTTTGCATAAGGTATTTTGCTCTATCATCTGCAAAATAAACCGGAACCCCATACTTTAAAAGCATCTTCGCTACAGTACTTTTTCCGCTCCCGATACCACCTGTAAGCCCTACAACTAACATAATAACATTTTACTTATCTATTTTTCTCAACAAAAATTCAACCTCAGCAGGTTCCACTCTTATCAGATCAACCTTATCAGACAAGACATTAACTTTTAACGGAATAGTAGCAGCATCATCACTTTTCAGACTGTCATAATCAGCTACAACCTCAAAATGCGTTGGTTTTATAGACTCACAATCACTTAATCCGGCATTAAATATCAACTCCACATTATCAGGAAATGTTTTTAACAGAAATCCTTGGGGTATATTCTCGAAAGCTACCGGAACATTAATCCTGTTCTGTGTAAATTGCTCTATCTTTATCTCTACACTTACAGCCTTAACGGATAACTCAACTCTATCGTCTTCGAGGCTTTTGAATGCTATAGTACTTTTAGTGCTTTCTCTAAGATTTTTTCTTTCAAAATAAACAGTTTCAATAGAATCTATTTCTGTCACTACCGACGAAGGACCGCTTATAGTAATTGAATCCGGCTTTATTGAAACCGGCTCTAAAAACTTATATGACTTATCCAAATCAAGGCTATAATTCAAAATTACGGGGATTTTTTTCGATACCTTCTTCGAAAAATCAAAATGAATTGTATCCGGTCCATTATAAGACAGACCCACACTACCCGGAAACTGTTGCTTTATCAAAATAAACTGTTCTTCAGGCAATACATAATACTGTCCATCCGAATACTTTTTCAATTCAGATAAATCAACCTCTATTTTCTTCCCTGTTAAGGTGTAATTCAACATCTGAAAACCACTTCCCGAAACTTCAAGAGACAAATTAGCCTCATCGATTTTACTCCAGGAAAGATTTTCGGGTACAGAAATATATTTCACAGAAAAATCATCAGTTACAGTATATGATTTTGACAGTTTAATCAAAAGCCAAAATAAAGTGGATATAAATACAAAAACAAAAAAGACACGGTAATTACGTCCCTTGCTATAGTTTTTTATTAATTTAACTATTTCTCTATAAGTCCTCTTCATTTTTGTCAAATAAATTATCCTTTGGTTTAATTGTCTTTTACCCTTTTCAATAACTTTGGACATCTTAAAAAGGGCACTTCCAAAAATTTGTCACAAACAAATATCTCGTAATGTTTACTTTATTCCAAATAAAAAGCCCCCAATAAATGGAGGCTTTAAAAAAAACTTCTTTAAAGTTTATTTCTTTTCGTATTTCTTTTCCTCTGATGAATAACTGGCAGCAGTAAGTTCCTGCGATATAGCCGAACGCTCAAATTTAATTCTACCTGCTCCTGTTTCTATCACACATGTTGTATCGCTAAGGTCAATTATTTTACCGTGAATTCCACTGGTAGTAACAACTCTGTCTCCCTTATTAATATCACTTTGAAACTTCTTTTCTGTTTTTTGTTTCTTTACCTGAGGTCTGATCATAAAAAAGTAAATAACCGCAAACATTAAAACAAGCATTATAATGGAGTTCCATTGCCCTCCATCTGCCTGTAAAAAAACTGTATCCATTCTATCTATTATTATTAATTATTTATTAGTCTCTTTTTTGGCAACATTAGCCATAATATGTACAAACTCCATCCTTTTTTCGGTATTGGTAGTAAGTGTAACTCTTTTGTTTTGTTTACCGGGTTTACGGTTAGAGTTAAACTTTACAGAAATTTCACCTTCCTCTCCGGGTTGTATCGGCTTATCGGTATATTTTGGAATTGTACAGCCGCAAGACGCCCTTGCGTTTGTAATAATTAATGGTGTATCCCCATCATTTTTGAATTTAAATACTGTTTCTACAATATCTCCTTCATTTATATCTCCAAAATCGTGTTTTTCTTTTTCGAAAGTCATTGTTGGAAACCCCTTATTGATCTCTGCAACTTTTAACTCCGAACTTTCTGCATTTTCCTTATTAATTCTACTTGTAGCATCATCGCCACAAGATGAAAACAAAAGAACTCCAAAAGTTAACGCAAGGATTTTTAAGCTTTTCATAATACTACATTAAATGGTTATTATTTAATAATTACGCACCAAATATAATACTTTATGACAATTAAGACGAACTACTCGGGCTTAATTAAGGTTTAAACATTTAAATCAACCCTCTGCCGGATTTCTTTATTACACCTTCTTTATCGAGATCTCTCCACAAATTATCGAGTACACCATTTATAAAAACACGACTCTTAGGAGTAGAAAAATCTTTCGACAACTCTAAATACTCATTAATCGTAACTTTTGTTGGGATAGATGGAAAATACAGGAATTCACTAAGCCCCATCTCCATTAAAATCAAATCCAACTGAGCTATACGGTCTGAATCCCAGCCCGGAGTTTTGTCGGAAATTAATTTTCGGGTTTTCTCTGAATTTAATATTGTTTTCTTAAACAGATCTATTGCAAACTTTTTATCTTCTAAATCCTTATAAAGAGTCATCAAAGGCTGTTCATCTTCCGAATCCTCAAATATAAGCGTTAGCGATTTTACAACCATACTGTTAGCAACAGCCAAATCGCCTAACCATGATATATTTTCACTCTCTATAAACTCATGAATCTTTTCGTTTGGTGCAATAATCTCTTTATAAACATCTATCATAAAGTTTTTATCCGACTTAAATCGAGGAGAATCTTTTGCAATATACTTGGCGTAAAGATCGCTTTCTTTGATTTCTTTTAGCAGTATCTGTAAGTATTCGTCATGATCTTTCCACCCAAGGCTCCTGTCTTCTAAATTTTGATTTAATGCCTTGCTTTCTGCTAATTTGGCAACAAACTTATTATTAGCAAACTTCTCATTGGGTGCCAATTCCCTATCCTGGGGAGACAACCTGTTTTTTCTTTTCTCGAGGATGTTTTTATCCCACTCTACAACCTCTACAACCAAATCCAGAAGCAGTATATATAAATCAAATATGTTGTCAATACTCCTTAACATATTTTTTTGTTCACCATCAACCTTATCATTTCCCGATTGAACAAAGGCATAAACTGATTGCATCACTTTTGCCCTGATATGTCTCCTTGTAAGCATAAAAAAGAACGAATTAATATAAAAATCAAATATTATTTTATTCTGCAAAGATAATTATTAAAAGAGAATTCTGTTTTTTTTTATATTAATTTTATAGCTAAATTAAACTTCGCAAGCTTATTTTTGACGAAACGTGTATAAATGTTGATGAAGCAGACACAAATAAGTTGTAGCTTTCCCCTCCTGAGAGGGGATTAAAACAAAAAACCTTTTACTAACAAATGAAAGAACTAAAATATCTTAACAAATACCTTCTCAGGAATAAATGGCGACTAATTCTTGGAATTGTATTTATTGTTATTGCTAATGTTTTCGCTCTTTTACCTGCTCAACTAATTGGGAAATCTTTCGATGTAGTTACAGAGTTAATAAAAAAGCCTCTTCCTTTTTCCGACCTCGACATATCTAATTTAAAGACCAAACTCTACTACTTTGGTTTAATTGTAATAGGAGCATCACTTGCAAAAGGATTTTTTACTTTCCTGATGAGGCAAACCATAATTATTGTTTCCCGATTCATTGAATACGACCTTAAAAATGAGATATACTCTAAATATCAGGTTCTTTCGTCTGATTTCTACAAAAAAAACAGAACAGGCGATTTAATGAGCAGGATTACTGAAGATGTCAGCCACGTGAGAATGTACTTGGGGCCGGCTCTTATGTATTCTTTCAACCTGATTTCTCTAATTATAATTGTTGTTTTTAATATGTTCAGAATCGACTGGGAACTTACTTTAATAGTACTTACTCCCCTGCCTCTTTTGGCCTACTCTGTATATAAAGTCAGCTATTTAATAAACAAAAAGAGTGAAACCGTACAGGTTTACCTGGCCAAGGTATCAACATTTGTGCAGGAATCTTTTTCAGGTATCAGAATCTTAAAATCATACGGCATTGAAAACAACAGTAATATAGAATTCAATGATTTATCGGAAGCATACCGAATAAAAAGTCTATCCTTAACAAAAGTAAATGCAGCATTCTTCCCCACCCTGATACTTTTAATCAGCATTAGCTCTACACTGACAATATATTACGGGGGAGTTAAGGTTATAAATAATGAGATAACTCCCGGAGTTATTGCAGAATTCCTTATTTACATCAATATGCTTACCTGGCCTGTTGCAACAATCGGCTGGGTAACATCAGTAGTTCAAAGAGCCGAAGCATCGCAAAAAAGGCTAAATGAGTTTTTAAACTCTGATAACATCATCAAAAACCACGTTAACTACAATACCGAGATAAAGGGAAATATTGAGTTCAACAACGTATCATATACCTATCCCGAAAGCGGAATTAAAGCTTTAAAAAATATTAATTTTTCGGTTGAAAAAGGCCAAACTCTGGCAATAATGGGACTTACCGGCTCCGGCAAATCAACTATCGCCAACCTTATTAGCAGACTTATTGAGGCCAACAGTGGTGAGATTTTGTTTGATCACTTACATATTAACAGTATAAACATAGCTGATTTACGCAAAAGCATAGGGTACATTACCCAGGAATCATTCCTGTTTTCAGACACTGTCAGTAACAATATTGCATTTGCAGCAACTAATGCCAGCCAGGAAGAAATAATAAAAATTGCTAAAATTGTAGATATCCACAGCGAAATAATAAACTTTCCAAATGGATATGACACGAAAATTGGAGAAAGAGGAGTTACCCTGTCGGGAGGGCAAAAACAAAGAATCTCAATTGCAAGAGCTCTATTAGCAAGACCGAAAATTCTGATTTTCGATGACTGCTTTTCAGCAATAGACAGTTCTACGGAAAGTAAAATCCTACACAATTTAAAACTATTACCTTACAAGACTACAATAGTATTCATAACACATAGAATATCAACTGCAAAGAATTCCGACAAAATAATTATTCTAAACAAGGGAGAAATTAGCGAGCAAGGAACTCATTCTCAACTAATAACAATCAACGGCTTTTACACTAAGCTTTTACACTCCCAACAATAGATTCAAGAAGCAGGATTTTTTCCATTGTCAAGTCAAATATTTTTATAGATTTGTTCCGATCAAGATTGTTTTTGCATTTGATAATGATATTGAAGTTTAAAGTCGTATCATTCCGGTTCTGAAGAATAACGGTATGACATGAAAAAGTTACCCCAGGGTATTTAACTTATTAAACTCCTTTTTATTTATCACTCATAAAACTGATCTTTTTTTTTACTAAACCAAAAGAATAACTTACTGATAGGATGAACGAAAGAGAAACTCCCAGAGAAAACGAAGAAATATTTTCGAAAGCTTTAAGGGCAGGAAGGAGAACATATTTCTTCGATGTTAGAGCTACCAAAGCAGATGACTATTACCTTACTATTACAGAAAGTAAGAAGTACACAAACGAAGACGGTTCATTCCGTTACAAGAAACACAAAATCTATCTGTACAAAGAAGATTTTGAAGGCTTTAAAGAATTCTTAAATGAGTCGACAGATTACATCTTCCAAAACAGAGGTGAAGAGGTAATTTCCGACAGACACCAACAGGATTTTGTTGCTGTTCAGAATGAAGAAGAAGTGAAAAAAGTTGAAGAAGTGGAAGAAGTGGAAGAAGTAGTAAGCGCAAATAGCAATGAAAGCTTCACTGATGTAGATTTCGAAGATTTATAGAACTAATCAGCAACCGGTATTTTAAGTACTTTAATTCACTCCGGAGCACTAGTCAACTAAATAATACAAGCATAAAACCCTCACTTTCTGAGGGTTTTATTTTTTCTTTAATTTTTACCTCGAAATAACTTGCAGATAAACAAAATAGATGTACATTTGCAACCGCAAAAACAAACAAACATTGTTTAGTTTTTAGCGGGGTGTAGCGTAGCCCGGTCATCGCGCCTGCTTTGGGAGCAGGAGGTCGCAGGTTCGAATCCTGCCACCCCGACAAAACACAATCCCTTTTGAACAAAGTTCAAAAGGGATTTTTTGTTTCCAAAAGTGTCGAAAGCTCGCTTTCGTAAAACTTTTGGAAACAAAAAATCCTCAAACGCGCCAGCGTTTGAAGGGATTGGTTTTGAATCGACTCC
>JBDLJM010000121.1 GCA_039714315.1 Bacteroidota bacterium
AAATCATTTCCACCAGCATATCTCCGTCTTCATCAATCGACAGAAGTTTAACTTTTTTCTCCTGATTTATCAGCCCTACATCATACTTAGTTTTTACCTTCACGTAGTTTTCGGTAAATCCGTGCATAAACCCGTCTTTATTATCAGCTTCAAAAATTACACTTTTCTCTTTACCTACCTGACCTTCATAAAAGGCTCTTTTTTTCTTTGCAGATAAACCCCTGAGCATTTTACTTCGTTTGTTACGAACATTCATTGCTACAACTCCATCCATATTCACTGCTTCGGTATTATCTCTTTCAGAATATGTAAATACATGCAGATAAGCTATATTAAGCTCACTCAAATAATTATAAGTATCGATAAAGTATTCATCTGTTTCTCCCGGGAAACCAATTATCACATCAACACCAATTGCAGCATCGGGCATCAGCGACTTAATTTTATCAACCCTCTCGCTATACAACTCTCTGGTGTATCGGCGTTTCATGAGTTTCAACAACTCATTATTTCCCGATTGTAACGGAATATGAAAGTGAGGCACGAAGGAATTTGATTCAGCTACAAATTCAATAGTTTCATTTCTCAATAAATTTGGCTCAATCGATGATATTCTTACTCTGGCCAAATCATCAATCTTATCTAATTCCTGTACTAAATCGAAAAATGTGTTTTTGTGTTTTTTATCACCAAACTCCCCTTTTCCGTAATCGCCGGTATTTACACCTGTAAGAACAATTTCTTTAATTCCGCTTTCGGTAATTTCTTTGGCACTGTTTATTACATTTTCCAATGAATCTGATCGGGAAATTCCACGCGCCAGGGGTATAGTACAATAGGTACATTTATAATCACAACCATCCTGAACCTTCAAAAATGCACGGGTTCTGTCGCCTATCGAATATGAGCTGTCAAAAGTATTAACCTCCGAAATTTCGCATGAATGAACTTCTCCAAAATCTTTTTTTACAAGATCGTTCAGGTAATCAGTTATTTTAAACTTTTCATTAGCTCCCAAAACCAAATCTACCCCATCCAAAGCAGCCAGTTCTTCAGGCTTTAACTGGGCATAACACCCTATCCCTACAATAAATGCTTTTGGATTTACCTTCAATGCCGATCTTACTATTGTTTTGAATTTCTTATCAGCATTATCAGTTACCGTACAAGTATTTATTACATATATATCGGCAAATTCTTCGAAGCCAACTTTCTCATAACCTTCTTTTACGAATTGTCTTGATATTGTTGATGTTTCAGAAAAATTAAGTTTACAGCCAAGTGTATAAAACGCAACCTTTTTATTATTCATTTCCCGTATTCTCTTTACAAATAATTTGGTGACACTTAATGTGTTGCCAAATTTCAGGCGGCAAATTTATTACATTCTTTTTTAATAAAACCAACTTTTATAGCTAAATTAGGTCGTTAAGATAATTATTTGATTAAATTTGCAATACTACGAGGAAAGTTATCTCACCAATTAACTTCTTCTTTAACATACACATAAGCACGATTTATACACCCGTGTAATTTGCACTAAATTAGGTTAAAACACGAAATAAACATATAGATGGAATATAATACTGACAGATCAAAATTGATCATACCTGAATATGGGAGAAACGTTCAAAAAATGGTTAATTATTGTCTAAGTCTTGAAGATCGTGATTCGCGAAACGATACTGCAAAGGCCATTATTGAAGTTATGGGAAACCTTAACCCCCACCTTAGAGATGTACCGGATTTTAAACATAAATTATGGGATCAGCTTTTTATCATGGCTGATTTTAATCTGGATGTAGATTCTCCTTATGAAATTCCGGAAAGAGAAACATTTACGAAAGCTCCGGATATACTTTCTTATCCAAAGAAAAGTAATAGATATCGCTTTTACGGTATAAACCTCAGACTGATGATTGAAGAGGCTTCTCAGCGTGAGGATAATGAAGAAAAAGAAGCTCTGATAATGGTTCTGGCTAACCACATGAAAAAAAGCTATTTAAACTGGAACAGGGATGTTGTTGATGACGAAACTGTTTTAAAGCACCTATACGAACTTTCAGGAGAAAAAATAGACTTAAGAAATAAAAATATTACCCTTACATCCTCTTTAGATTTACAAAAAAAGCGTAAATCAACCTATACGGACAACAAGGGAAAATCTAGCTATGGTCATAGCCGTGGTCACAGCCAAAACAACTCACAACACAGAAACAGAAAGTAATGAATACTTTTCAGATAGAAGGCGGAATTAAACTTAAAGGGGAAATTACTCCTCAGGGAGCCAAAAACGAAGCTTTACAAGTATTATGTGCAGTATTGCTTACTCCTGAAAAAGTTACAATAAGTAACATTCCCGATATTTTAGATGTCAATAAGCTTATAGATATTCTAAGCGATTTAGGGGTGAAAATTCAAAAAAACAAAGCGGGAGAATATACCTTTCAGGCAGATGAGATTAATCTTGACTATATAGAGTCTGATGAGTTTAAGCTAAAAGGGACTGGTATACGTGGTTCTATAATGATAGTAGGTCCTCTATTAGCACGATTTGGCAAAGGATTTATACCTAAACCGGGAGGTGACAAAATAGGTAGAAGACGTCTTGATACTCACTTTGATGGATTTAAAAACTTAGGTGCCAAGTTCAGATTCAACGAAGAGGAATCTTTTTACGGAGTTGAAGCCGATAAACTTATCGGTACATACATGCATCTTGATGAAGCTTCAGTAACAGGAACTGCAAATATCCTGATGGCAGCAGTTTTAGCCGAGGGAACAACTACTATATATAATGCGGCAAGTGAACCTTATTTACAGCAACTTTCAAAGTTGCTTAACAATATGGGAGCTAAAATTTCCGGTATTGGTTCAAACCTGTTGGTAGTTGAGGGAGTGAAAAAAGAAGATTTAAAAGGTGCTAATCACAGAATATTGCCTGATATGATAGAAATTGGATCATATATAGGCATGGCAGCGCTTACGAAATCTGAAATTACCATTAAAGATGTTAGCTGGAATGACCTCGGACTGATACCCTCAGTATTCAGAAAGCTTGGAATTAAACTGGAAAGACAAGGAGACGATATTTTCATTCCTTCTCAGGAATCATACGAAATACAAAGCGATATTGACGGGTCAATATTAACGATATCTGATGCTCCCTGGCCGGGATTTACTCCGGATTTATTGAGCATAGTCCTTGTTACGGCTACTCAGGCAAAAGGTTCGGTACTGATTCACCAAAAAATGTTTGAAAGCAGACTGTTCTTTACCGATAAACTTATAGATATGGGAGCTAAAATTATTCTTTGCGACCCGCATAGAGCTTCGGTAATCGGAATGAATCATGAATATCAGTTAAGGGCTACTACAATGACCTCTCCCGATATCAGAGCAGGAGTTTCGCTTTTAATTGCAGCTCTGTCGGCAAAAGGAACAAGTACTATCCACAATATTGAACAAATAGACAGGGGCTACGAAAGAATAGATGAAAGATTAAGAGCTCTTGGAGCTAAAATTGTGAGGATAAATTCATAATTACACATACAATAAAACAAGTCGGAATTTTGTTAATAATATTTCTGACTTGTTTTATCTCTTTTACCAATATTCCACACTCCAATAAAAAGAAGAAAAACTATTGAAATGGCAATTATTGTGAATTTTACCATGGCAAAGTAATATGCTATAAGAGAATATTTAGGTTCCAAATTACCTAAGTACAACTTTATCATGGCATAATTCTCAATTGCATCTGAAAAACCGGCCACAATCATTAATACCACCAGAACAGTCCCAAGCAATTTCACTATTTTGTTTCCCGTCCTTATTGATAATTTTTTCAGTAAAAGAATAAGCAAATAAGTATAGGAAAACATAAACAGATAGTCGAAACCTAGACTTAACCCAGCATACAACAATGCTTTATCATCCCACGATTTAAGTATTGCAATTGATGTTTCCAGATCTTTTGCCAATTCAAATGAAACTATTCCATTGCTTGCTATCTCATTTTTCAATGGTGCATCAAAAACCCTCATTACTACTATTGAAAATATAGTGAGAATTAGAAATAAAATTATTTTTTTTGACATATATGGTTTTATTTGAACTTTAAAAAAAACACTATATCTAAAATAAAAATAACCGCAAAGGTCTACTGAGTTTTTCACAGAATCCGCAGAGCTTTTTACTAAAAAACTCTGCGAAACTTTGCGCTAAACTTTGCGACACATTGCGGTTAACAAAATTAATATATTCTGTACAGAAGACTCTTACTTGTCACTACCAAGAATAATCGGCAGACCACCATCTCCTCCACCAATTACAATTACTTTTGAATTTGGAGATTTAGACAGCTCTATAGTTGCTTCAACACCTTTATCCTGAAGAATCTTATCGGTTAGTGATGCGTTTAGAATCTTATTTGCTTTTGCTTTACCTTCAGCATCAATCCTTCTCTTTTCTGCTTCCTGAGTAGCTTTTTGCAAACGGAACTTATATTCCAGAGCTTCCTGCTCCTGCTTCAACTTTGATTCAATTGCATTTTTGATCGTCGGTGGAAGAACCACGTCCCTTACCAAAACCTCATTTAACTGAACATATTGTTCTGCAAGAATTTTTTGTGTCTCTACAAATATTTCTTCCTGAATAACATCTCTTTTCGATGAATAAATTTGTTCAGGCTCATAACGGCCAATAACACTTCTGGTTGCCGATCTTATAGAAGGACGGACTACCCTATTCAAATAACCCTGACCAATTTTTTGGTGAAGCTTTCCTAAACCATCATACTCTGGCATATACCAAGCCGAAAGCTCAACCGAAATATCCAGTCCGTTTGATGATAACACCTTCATTTTTTCTCCCACTTCCTGTTGACGAACTTCATAGATAAACATTTTATTCCATGGTGCTATGAAGTGAAACCCTTCAGAATAAGTATTTTCTATATCTACCCCTGAACCAAATGTTCTAAATAAAACACCTCCCTCACCGGAATTTATTGTGACGGTCATCCTTGACCAGAAAAGAATTAAAACCAATAAACCTGCCCCTATAAGAACAATCATAAAGGAAAATTTATTTCCTAAATTCATTTGAGGTCCCTGATTGTGTGGTTCATTACCAAAAGAATTCATATAATTAAAGATTTGAAATTAGTATACAGTAATTTATTAGGCTAATATAATCCATTTCGCCTTCTAAGTAACCATTCTGCACCTAAAATTAATGGTAATAGTAAAAAGAAGTACCATTGTTCCAAAATATTCCTAAATTCCTTATTAGTGTATAATACACTCTCAACTCCACCCTTCAGTTTTTCTATTAAGGAATCAAAATTTCCGGTATTGTAATACTCACCTCCCTGTAAAGAAGCTATATCTTTTAGAAATTCTATATTCTGCTTCTTTGCGAACTTCTCTATATTAATATCATCTACTGCCAGATTAATTGTATCGAAATACTTTTTATTGATATAAACCTTCAATGAATATTTTCCTTTTGGCAATTGCCCCAAATTAAGGTAATATTCGTTCTGATCCTTAATAAAGTCAATATTCTTATTATTTCCATCAATATTGATTTTGGCAAAAGCTTCTACACTTTTAACAACTGAATAAGTATTTACAAGCTTTATTTTAATATCCTCTCTATCAGAATAACGATCTTTATATACAATATTAAATTTATCGATGAATTTTAACAATTCTACTTCCTTAATAAGAGTTTCGAAAAAAGCACCGACAATCTCTTTATCATTTCCGGCCTCCTGCAAATTAAACTTCCATAATTCATTCAATTGAATTATAATAGCCTTTTTATCTTCCAGAAGTTCTATCGATTTAAGGTAGTCCTGATCTATATTAGCATAGGCAACATCACCCGACAGATTTTTAGTTTCCCCTATTCTATTGATTTTTTTCGAAGAAACAATAATGACTGGTACCTCTATCCCTTCAATAGTTTTTTCGCCAAAATCAACTACAAAGTCATATTTATTTACCGAATCTATTGATATTGTTTTTTTTGACAAAAACACCCTGTAATTTCGTTCAACTAATTCTCTTTTAAACAGGGATATGTCGGGATGTGGAAAATCGTAATTAATCAACACTTTCCCTTTATCGGTAACAAATTCAATATTGAAATACTTTTCTGTAAATACTTTTAATTCTCCTGGTGATGATAATTCTATTTTGAATTGTCGATTTCCTGATTTATCCGATTTTAAAAAAATTGAATGTCTGTGACTTTGCTTTATTTCCGAATTTTGATGATGAATAATTTTTTCTGAATAAATAATTCTATCTCCATCTAAAACCTTTAAAATAATCGGTTGATCGATATTTTCAATTTCGTAGAAAATCTCAACCGGAAAATTATTACCCGCTACTACCCTTTTATTGAAATGTAATTTCGACAAGTTAACTTTTGACGTTAAAGCCGTATCTCCTACACCTATTATATTTATAGAATATTTTTTTTCCCTTTTAAATACAGCAGAATTACCTTCATTTACATTGCCGTCACTAATCAATATTACCTTGTCTCCTTCATCGAGAATCAAATCCAGATTTTCCTCCAGATCCTGAAAATTGCTTACTTTTTGATTAAATCTTAGTGTATCTGCTTCGCTTACTGCTTCGCCAAAACCCAGTGATTTAATATTGTAACCGTTCGATAATTCAGACTCCTTTAAGTTAAAATATATTTCATTTAATTTAGATTCATCCTCATTGAAAATCATCGACTCCGATGTATCGAAAGCCAGAATCAACTTTGATTTACTCTTATTTTCTATTGTTGATGAAATTGATAATTTACCAATTGCAAGAAGGATAATCAATAAAGCTAAAAAACGCAAAAACGCCATGAAAATAAACTTCCATGACGTTTTTATATTTTTCCTATACAATAAATAAGACAATACCACAGCAATCAAAACTGATAATAAAATATACCAAATTGGATACTCGTATGTCATGTTTATTTGAAATGAAAAGTTTAAAGTTTAAAATTAAATAATCTTTAACCAACTTTAATCTTTTGTCTTTAATCTTTTGTCTTATTCTAAGTCAACATTCCTCCATCAACATTAACTACCTGACCGGTAATATACGAAGATAGATCAGAGGCAAGGAATAAAGCTAAATTTGCAACATCTTCGCCTGTACCTCCTCTTTTCAAAGGAATAGCATTACGCCATTCGGCTACCATTTTATCATCAAGAGCGTCAGTCATCTCAGTTTCGATAAACCCGGGAGCAATTACATTTGCCCTGATATTTCTCGATCCTAATTCAAGAGCAACAGATTTAGTAAAACCAATAATTCCCGCTTTTGATGCAGAATAGTTAGCCTGTCCTGCATTACCTTTTACACCTACAACCGAGCTCATATTTACGATAGAGCCTTTGCGTTGTTTCAACATGGTACGCTGAACAGCCTTAGTAAGGTTAAATACCGACTTAAGATTTATTCTTATTACTTCGTCCCACTGCTCTTCCGACATTCTCATCAAAAGATTATCACGTGTGATACCGGCATTGTTGATTAAAACATCAATACTGCCAAATTCAGATACTACATCTTTAGCTAACTGCTCTGCAGCAGAATAATCTGAAGCATCAGAGCGAAATCCTTTTATTTTTGTACCGAACTTTCCTAACTCTTGTTCCAATGCCTGTCCCTTTTCTACTGACGACAGGTAAGTAAACGCAATATTCGCACCATTTTTTGCAAATACTTCTGCTATTTCTCTTCCTATTCCCCTTGAAGCTCCTGTAATAATAACAGTCTTACCTTCTAATAATTGCATAATCTATATTTTATTAATACTTGTTTGTTTCAATTTTAAATAAAACCAAATATACATCAAAATGCACTATGAAATCTTTGTCTTTTCAATTTTATCTTCTTTAAAAAATAGTCCCGTAGCTACAGCTATACAACGATTTTTATAAATTGTTAAAATCAAAAATACTTTGATTTTAACAGTGCATTAGCTGCGCTGAACCAAAAGGTTTCTGAAAATACATTTGGTTTAACAAAGATATTAATTGTCGAAAAAGTCAGAAGCTTTAATTAGTTTTTTTTAGAAGACTCCCCTATCCCGATATGAAATACCCGGATTCCTTGACAAGCAGATAGAATTTTCAAGTAAGACTTAAGAATATTTTTCCCTTAATTTTATAAGAATAATAGATTTGATTCTTGTTTTATAAGAATATAAATAAAATATTTTCTTGTTTTATTAATTTTTATTTGGATTATAATATATTTATTATATATATTTGGGGTATAATTATTCATCAATCATTAAATGATAGACAGAACTCTAGAAAATATAATCGCAGAAAAAGCCTTTAAAAAGAGGACTACTATCATTTCCGGACCACGTCAAACCGGGAAATCAGCACTTGTAGATTCAATCTTATCAAAAAGCAGAAGAAAAAGTGTATTGATAGATGCAGGTGACCCAATGATAAAATCTCAATTGGAAAACTTAAATATTGAGGCGATTAAGCGCATTTTGGGCAGAACCAAACTACTGGTTATAGATGAAGCCCAAAAAGTGACAAATATCGAATCAGTATATAAATTGATAAACAAAACTCTGCCGAATGTCAGAGTAATTATAATTTCAACTTTAAATCCAAATAAAAATGGTAACAATTCTATTAGCAACGATGTTAACAGTTACGAGTTATACCCTATTTCATATAATGAACTAACTGAAAACATTGGGAGAGACGGTGCAAGATCACAATTAAAGCACCGACTTATTTACGGAATGTATCCTAAAGTGATAAGCAGTAAAACTCCGGAAAAAAGAAATTTAATCGAGATCATAAATAACCACCTATATAAAGATATTCTCGAAACCGATGGTATTAGAAAACCGAGTATCATCATTAAACTGTTAAAGAAGCTAGCGCTGCAGGTAGGTAAAGAGATTAACCTCGCAGAGTTATCTGATTTGATGGATATCGACAGAAAAACCATAGACAACTATATATCCAAATTAGAAGAAGCCTATGTAATATTCAGATTGCAACCATTAAAGAGAAACCTCAAGAACGAAATCGGGAAATTTCACAAAATCTATTTCTACGATAACGGCATTCGAAATGCCCTGCTATCGGCCTTCAATCCAATTGACTTGAGGAATGATGCAGATGCACTTTGGGAAAACTTTCTGATGTCGGAAAGAATTAAGCAACAGAATTATTCTCAAAACAGCAGTAATAAATTTTTCTGGCGTACACATGCCCGTCAGGAAATAAACTATATAGAAGAAGAGGAAAATAGTTTCTCGGCATACGACTTCAACTGGAGTTCGAAGAGAAAGACAAAATTCCCTAAAACATTTATTAACAATTACCCAACATTAAAAGAAAAGATAATTACCCCTGTCAACTACTACGATTTCATCATCAATTAATTGACAGATTCAAAATATTGTTATTGTTATTTTTTACAAATCCAAAATCAAAGTCTCGCGGCCACCTACTGCGGGACTTTACTCTTTTAACCTGAACTTGCTTCAGGTTTGAGAAAAGAAGAAAGA